>CANGIC010000190.1 GCA_947453795.1 Flavobacteriales bacterium | reverse complement strand
TAAGTACACCCAAGTTTTTGAAGCTGAAAATGGATTTATTCCGAATCTTTCCATCCTTGATCTGATCATGAATGAAGGTCCGATGGCGAGAAAATGGCTGCTTTCTATCGGTTAATCTCAATCTTCAATTGTTGAATCGTCCCCGTCTAGCACCCGAGACGTGCCAAATTCATACGGTAAGCGCTCTTTGTACAAAAAACGCTTCTGAACGGATTCAAAAGGCCGGTAAACATAATACACCTGGTTGTTGTACACTTGGATCTTGTCGATGTATCGGAATTCCAATTTCACCTTTTCTGAAATTTGACCGGTTGATAAATCCACCAATCCGAGATAGGTAAAGCCCGATCGATCAAACACGGCGTATACTTGACCTGTGCCGCGATCTTGAATCAATTGACGCTTCCACCCTGTCACCTTCGGTTGATAATGGTGATAAATGGACACGCTGTCTAAACGATTTCCTTGCGCATCAAAATGAAACAATAGGTCTTTGTAATAGTCAAATACAAACACCGAATCATTGCGGTAAAAGAGCGGTGCATAGACCTCTTTGTAGTAGAGCGATTGTGTGAAATAATTTGCACCCACCCAGACTTCGGCATCAATTCCCGTCGCATTTTCGCGCTCCTTCGCCCACAGTTTTGTACGAACATCGGCCCACTTGTATTCAGATCGGTACAATTCCATCATCAAATCATCTTGTACATCAATGATCTTCGAATAGGTCGAATCGTATTGATCAAAGGTGAAATAAGTAAAAGCTGGATAGACATCGCTGTAATTGGAAAAGAACATTTTCGAATGCACGGTATCAACAATTGGCGCAACATACTTAAGGAAATATCCTTTTTCCAAGGACGCCACTCCGACGTTTTGATTCTTCACTAAAAGCCCATATACATTGTCTTGACACACCACATGTGCATTGCCACGGTAGTCTCGTGTCAGTTCCTCTGCCCTTCCAGGAACGCGAAACGAATGCAGGATATTAATGCCATCATAAAGGAGCAATTCGCTCCCTTTTTTCAAGTTTTTCGGATAGGTCAAGAGTACCAATCGACCATCCTTCAGCACTTCAAAATCTGCAACACTCAAACGAGTTGATTCAAATACCGTATCGGGAACCCCTGGCGCTTTCACTACCACTTCATTCAAAAGCTGGTCCCGAATGGGATGCATTTCAACAGAAATCTTAAGGGTATCAGATGATTTTGGAATTTTCTTTGTTACCGTTACCGGGTTGAACAAGGGATGTGAAAGATACAAGGTCAAGGTCGTAGGTACGGAAACAGAAAAGCAACTCACCCCTTTCATGTAGGTTCTTACCATCTCTTGATCCCCAACCTTCAGTCCATTGATTTGAATCGTTACATTTTGTATGGGTTCGCCACGCTCATCATCAGTGACATTGACACATACCACAATGGAATCCTGCGCAAAAGAATGGAGGGCGCCAAGAATCAACAAGAAAAAAATGAAAACGGATTTCATAGATGCATTTCGCAGTGGATGCTTGAAACGCTTAGAATCCATAAGGCATTATGAAATGATGCTCAAAAGTTAAACATGTAAACACCAGCCATGGGTGTCTTCCACTTTACCCGCTTTCAAATCGTCGAGGTAATTCTTGATTTTTGTCGAAATTTCTCGTCCTTCCAATGGCAAGTTCAATACTTCATCACGGAATCCAATTTTAACAATGGGTGCAATGGTCGCAGCAGTTCCTGCCCCGAATGCATCCGTCAATGAACCATCCTTTATTGCATTTACGATTTCTTCCACCGAAACTTTGCGCTCCTCTACTGGAATACCCCAGCTTTGCGCCACTTCAATTACGGAACGTTTTGTTACACCGCGCAAAATGGTATCTGCATCTTCTGAAGGAGTCACAAGGACACCATTGATCACGAAAACGATATTCATGGTTCCAGATTCCTCAATGTATTTGTGTTCTTTACTGTCCGTCCAAACGAGCTGATGAAATCCCTTCATCTGGCCTTGTTTTGCTGGATACAACGCAGCACCATAGTTTCCTGCTGTCTTCGCACGACCTACACCACCAGCTGAAGCACGTGTGTAAAACTCTTCGATTTTCACATTTACCGGTTCCGAGTAATATGCGCCCACAGGACAAGTGAAAATGACAAACTTATAGGTTTCAGAAGGTTTGATCCCAATAAAGTCATCCGTTGCGAACATGAAGGGACGGATATACAAGGAATCTCCATCCTTCGAAGGCACCCAATTTTTATCTACTTCCACCGTTTTGCGCACCAATTCGATAAAAACATCATCTGGAATTGTCGGCATACACATGCGTTCGCACGATTCTTTGAAACGGTGCGCATTCATGTCTGGACGGAAAATTAGGATTTCACCATCCTCTGTTTTATTGGCCTTCATTCCCTCAAAAATGGATTGACCATAATGAATGGCAGAAGTTGCTGGATGCAAAGAGAGGTTACCAAAGGCCATGATTTCTGGCTGTTGCCATTCACCATCTTTGTAATCCATGACAAGCATGTGATCAGAGAAAATGCGACCAAAGGGCAGGTTATCAAAATCTACCTCACCGATTCGGCTATGCGCTGTTGGTGTTACTTTAATGGAAAGAGTTTCTGGCAACATATAAAAAATTGTATGCGAATATACACACAATACTCGATGTGAACAATAGGTGGCATAGGCAAATTCCGTATCTTTGATTTGCACAAATATCCATGCAAAAAAGCCGCGACATATTAAAAAAATATTGGGGTTTCGACCAATTCAGGCCACTGCAAGAAGAAATTTCTGACGCGGTAATCAATGGTCATGATGTCCTCGCATTGCTGCCCACGGGAGGCGGAAAATCGGTATGCTTTCAAGTGCCAGGAACAGCGCGGGAGGGATTGACATTGGTCATATCTCCTCTCATTGCACTTATGCAGGATCAAGTCGATCAATTGGAAAAACGGGGACTTCGCGCGAAATCAATCGTAAGTGGCATGAGTTACCGCGAGATTGACATCGCCTTGGACAATGCACGTTTTGGCGGATTGGACTTTTTGTATACCTCTCCCGAACGGATTCAATCGAAGTTGTTTAAAGAGCGTTTTCAGCGGATGAACATTGGTCTCATTGTCGTTGATGAAGCACACTGTATTTCAGAATGGGGACATGATTTCAGGCCGTCATTTTTAACCATTAAAGAGTTGCGCATTCTTCAGCCGAATGTGCCTGTCATTGCGCTAACCGCTACGGCTACATCAACCGTTCGCGAAGATATTTTAAAACAGCTCGAGTTAAAGAATCCTCAAGTTTTCGAAGCGTCGTTTAATCGTTCGAATTTAAGTTACGAATGTTATGCCTCTGCCAATAAAACCAAGGACATCATCGGCTATTGTCAAACAGTACCAGGTCAAACAGGGATCGTCTATTGTCAAACGCGAAAAAGTGTAAAAGACGTGGCACAATTGCTTCGGGCCCATGGCTTAAGCGTTGGCATGTACCATGGTGGATTAAACAAAGAAGACCGTTCAAAAATGATGCGTGACTGGATCACAGGGAACACCAAAATCATGGTAGCCACGAATGCTTTTGGAATGGGGATTGACAAACCCGATGTGCGCTATGTCTTGCACTTTGAGTTTCCCTCATCACTTGAGGCGTACTTTCAAGAAGCGGGGCGTGCCGGACGGGATGGGAAAGCAAGTCGAGCCATTGCCTATCTTGCGAAGGATGACATTCAACACCTGGAAGATCATTTAGTAGAGCAATTTCCGCCTGTCGAACAGATAAAACTCACCTACAGAGCGCTGTGCAGTTTCCTGAAAATAGCCATTGGATCTGGCAAGGATGAAATGTACCCCTTTGATCTTCGCACTTTTTGCAGTGCATTCCACATGGATGTCACTGCGACCTACAGTAGTTTAAAACTTTTAGAGATGAATGGCGACCTCACTCTTTCCGAAGCCATTCACCAACCAACAAAAATTCGAATAGCCATTGGAAATACGGCCTTGTATGATTTTCAAGTGCACCATGAACAATACCGTCCGTTAATTTCCATGTTAAGCCGAAGCTATCCAGGAATCTTTGACCAGTATTTTGCCATGGATGAAAAGGTCTTCGCTCAGCGATTAAAGATGTCCTTTCCACAGATTGAAAAGCAACTCAAGGAACTTGAAAAATACGGCATTGTCGATGTGACTTGGAAAACAGATATGCCCACCATCACCTTGATTCATGAGCGTTTACCGGATGATTACCTGAACATTCACCCTGAAATTTACATGCGTCGGAAAGCGAACGCGGAAAAACGATTGACCGCTGTACGGCATTTCCTTCAAGCGAACAGTTGTCGAACGGTCGAGGTGTTGAACTACTTTGGACAAACTTCTGAGGACTGCGGTATTTGCGATGTATGTCGCACCAAGATGCTTCATGAATCTCATGCGATGTATTCCATCACACAAACCATTCTCGACTTTTTAAAGGCACCACGCACCGAACAGGAGTGTTTAGCAGAAATTCAAATCAGTAAAGAAAACTTAAGAAAAACGCTGAAAACATTGCATCTGGAAGAAAAGATCAGCTATGTGAATGGGAAGTTTCAGGTGAAATAAGACTTGATACCTTAAATCTCAGGAAGTCCTCCCCCTTCATCCCTCCCGCTTCGTTCCTTGCGGGACAAGCACTCTAGCGGGGGAAACAAATGGCAACTTCGAAGTGAGTTTAATCTTTTGGCTTAATATCTTCAATTTTCCTCCCCCTTAATCCCCCTCTAGCGGGGGAAATCCGAGGCAAC
>CANGIC010000189.1 GCA_947453795.1 Flavobacteriales bacterium | reverse complement strand
GAATAGCATTCACAGGTCCGGAGTCGTCCGGGAAAACGACCATTGCGAAACGATTTGCGGCACATGTGGAAGGTGCATATGTGGAGGAATTTGCACGCGCTTATTTAGAACCACGCAATGGTCAATACGACGAATCTGATTTGCTGACGATTGCTCAAGGTCAGTGGGCGCTGTGGAAGGAAATCAATGGAATTTTAGTGGCCGACACGGAAATGTTAGTGCTCAAGGTGTGGTCTGAAGTGCGTTTTAGTCGGACCGACATTTTCATTGAAGTGGCCTTGAAGACTCAGAATTTTGATCATTATTTTTTGTGTTATCCCGATATCCCATGGGAACCAGATCCTCTACGCGAGCATCCGGAACAGCGAATGGTCTTGTTTGAGCTGTATCGCGAGAAACTTGTCGCGTTAAATTTCCCGTTTACTGTCCTCAAAGGTTCAGTTGAAGACCGACTTATGTCATGCGATGCCATTTTCTCAGCGGTGGTCGGGAAAAATTTATAAGGAAAAGGCGCATCGTAATCCAAATCTATCAGTAATTTTACACCGTCTCTAAGGGGTGCCCTACTTTTCGGGCTGAGATCATACCCATTGAACCTGTTCAGGATAATGCCTGCGGAGGGAAGATGACAGCCACGGATGTTCCGTGTGACAAGTTTTATTGTTTACCATCAGGAATTCGCCCCTTGTTCTTGTTTTATTTTGAAAAAAGATGAAAACAAGATTTATTCTCCTTAATACACTTTTCTGTCTGTTCGGAATGGCATTTACGTTTGGACAAAACAATGTCACAGGTGTCGTTTACGATCCGTCGGGCAATCCATTACCTTTTGCAAATGTGGTGATCAAGGATTCCTACACGGGAGCGGTAACAAGTGAGTTTGGAGCCTTTGGCCTTCGTGTTCCTGTTGAAAAGCGCTGTACCTTAACGGTTTCTGGTATTGGCTACGCCAGTCAAGATGTAGAGGTGATCGTACCGACAGCTGAAGGGGTCAAATTGTCCATTACCTTACTGAAAGTTCAAGAATTTAAAGATGTGTTGATTGTTGCAAAACGAGCCATTGGCATTACACCAACCACCTTTACCAATGTAGCTAAGCAGACGCTATCCAAATTGAATTATGGCCAAGATCTTCCCTATTTATTGGAATCAACACCTTCTGCGGTGGTGACGTCCGATGCCGGAACAGGGGTTGGATACACGGGTATTCGCATACGGGGTGTTGATCCTACGCGCACCAATGTGACCATCAATGGAATTCCCATCAACGACCCGGAATCACATGCCGTGTACTGGGTGAATATGCCCGACTTTGCTTCGTCAACAGACAACATTCAAATTCAACGTGGGGTAGGAACCTCTACCAATGGCGCTGCTGCATTCGGAGCAAGTTTGAACATTGAGACCGAAGACCGTAACAATAAGGCGTATGCCGAAACAGACAACTCCATCGGTTCATTCATGACGATGCGCAACAACATCAAAGCGGGGACAGGAGTCATAAACAACCTTTTTTCCATGACCGCGCGCTTGTCCAACATTACTTCTGATGGGTATATTGATCGTGCAGCTGCGAACTTGAGGTCGTATTATTTGTCGGGAACATTGGCTTTGGGAAAAAGCTACATTACGGCGAATGTGTTTAGCGGCAAGGAGGTGACGTATCAATCGTGGTGGGGAATTCCAGCAGCAAAATTGTCAGGTGATCAGAATGCGTTGTTGGCCCATTATCAGAACAACCATTATCCCGGCGGGATGTACGAAACGGCTCAGGATTCCATCAACTTGTTTTCTTCCGACCCACGCAAATACAACTACTACACCTACAAAAACGAGGTAGACAATTACAAGCAAGACCATTATCAATTGCATTTCAAACGCATGTTGGGTCAATATACACAGCTGAGCGTTTCAGGTCATTACACGCGAGGTCAAGGGTATTACGAACAATACAAGAGAAACCAGGATTTTGCACTTTATGGGTTTAATCCTGTTGTCATAGGTGCCGATACCATTTCCACCACCGACCTCATTCGACGTCGTTGGTTGGACAATCATTTTTACGGGACTGTGTTCGCGCTGAATTATGCAAAGAGCTATAAGTTAAAAATGACCTTTGGGGGTTCTATCAACCAATACCAGGGCGGGCATTTTGGCGAAGTCATTTGGGCACGACAAGCATCACAGAGTGAAATCGGACAGCGTTATTATGACAACCACGCCGTAAAATCTGAGTTCAGTGCCTATACCCGTGCGTATTATCAGATTGTAAAATTCAATAAGTTTTATGGAGACTTGAAATACAATTTGTTTGCTGACCTTCAAGTTCGTGGTGTGAACTACACCTACAATGGTGTTGATCAGTATTTTTCCAATTTGGTACCAATGAAGGTCAATGTGAATTACTTTTTCTTCAATCCAAAGGTGGGTGTAAGTCTTGAGGTCTTTAATCGTTCAACGTTTTATACCTCCTTTGCCATGGCACACCGTGAGCCAATGCGTGACGATTTTACCCAAAGTTCAGAGAATTCACGGCCAAAACCAGAAGAATTAAACAATGTTGAACTTGGGTACAGATACAAAGGTGAAAAGTTGTTCGTCAATGCCAATGGTTACTTGATGTACTACAAGAATCAGTTGATTATGACGGGAGAAATCAACGATGTTGGTGCCTACACCCGCGTAAATGTTCCGAAAAGTTACCGCCTAGGCGTCGAATTGGACGGGGGA
Organism: Flavobacteriales bacterium; assembly: GCA_947453795.1. Taxonomy (GTDB): domain Bacteria; phylum Bacteroidota; class Bacteroidia; order Flavobacteriales_D; family Crocinitomicaceae; genus M0103. The sequence goes on along the minus strand of CANGIC010000189.1, from coordinate 2,142 downwards.
TACATGCTGCATAAAAAGTGGAGTGTTACTGGAAACCTGACCTTAAGTCAAAACAAAATCGTCGCCTTCAATGAATACGTGGACAATTACGACAACTACGATGCGAACGGCAACATGATTCAGGACATCATTGCGCACAAAAACACGGACATTGCTTTTTCTCCAAACATCATTGCTGCAGCAGGTTTAAGTTACGAGCCCATCGAAGGTTTAGACATGACACTCACCCTAAAACATGTTGGCAAACAATACCTCGACAACACTTCGTCAGACGACCGCAAGATGGCTGCCTATACGACGACCAACGCCATGATGAGTTATACGATTGCGAAATGGGGCCTTCGTGAAATCAAGTTGGGCGTTCAAGTCAACAACATCTTCAATTTAAGGTACAGCAACAATGGGTATACCTGGGGATATATCGCCGGAGGGACACGCATCAACGAGAACTTTTACTTTCCGCAGGCTGGCACCAACTTTATGTTGAGGTTGAGCTTGAAGATTTGATTCAGTCGAATTTCATGGTTTAGTTGGGATTTAATCATATTTTGCAAATTTCATTTTTGAATTTTCTTAGCTGATTCTTTTGTGTTAGAATAAAGCAAATAAGTATATTTAGCTCCCAAAGCTAAAACGAATGCTACAACTTGTTAAACACTTGAATCAGGGGATCACAGCAATCCTGTTCATTCTACTTTCGTTCATCAGTTACACTCAAACGACTACAACATTTTCCACTCCGGGTACCTTCACATGGACGGTTCCACCTTGTGTTACTTCCATAACGGTGGATGCTTGGGGAGCTGGAGGCGGAGGCGGAGGCGCTTGGGTCAAAATGGATAACAGCACCACGGATGTGTTTGGTACAGCAATCGAAGCATGTGCCGGCGGCGGTGGCGGTGGTGGCGGTGGTTTTTCTCGACAAACCTATGCCGTTGTCCCAGGTCAAACCTATACGATTGTTGTTGGTGCCGGAGGTATTGGCGGTGTTAGTGCCACGACTCCATTGAACAATACAGCTGTTCAAAATGGAGGAAATGGAGGAGCAAGTACCTTTTCTGGAAACACCTATTCTCTCACAGCCGGTGGCGGTAATGGTGGAGTAAAAGCATATTCGTACAATTCAGGTTTCCCATCAGCTCACTTGCGTACAGGTGGAGCCGGCGGAACTGGTGGGGTTGGAACATTATTTAATGGTGGTAATGGATCGGGTGGCTCAGGTGGTAGTTCGTTTGATTTTAGCGGAGCCGGAGGCGGAGGAGCTGGCACAACGAGTCCCGGAGGAGCTGCCAATGCAACCACAATTCCACATACTGGTGGAACTGGAGGCGCCGTTGGCGGAGGTGCTGGCGCAAATGGATTTAACCTTATATCAGGAACTCACAATGGGGCTGCAGGTAATGCCATTGGTGGCGCAGGTGCAGGTGGGGTTTCGCATACAACAGGATATTGCAATCCAGCAAAAGTAGCTCAAGGCGGAGCTGGTGCGCGTGGGGAAGTGCGAATTACATATACGACGAGTGGTACTGCAGCAGCACAACCAAGTGCAATTACAGGTCCAACATCTTTGTGTGGAACTGCTGGTACATATAGTGTGACCAATGACCCATCAGTAACATACTCATGGACTTATTCAGGAACAGGAACAATCACTGGAACAGGAAATTCAATCTCACTTTCTGCAACAACGGGAGGGACATTAACGGTAACCCCAGCGAATGGTTGCGGAAACGGACCATCTCAATCTTTTACTATTTCAATGGGAGCCGTGCCTGCTCAGCCAAGTGCAATCACAGGACCCGCTTCGTTATGCGGAAGTGGGGGTACGTATAGCGTGACCAATGACCCAACTGCAACCTACACATGGACGTATTCAGGAACAGGAACGATTACAGGGGCAGGAAATTCAATCTCACTTGCAGCGACAACAGGCGGAACATTAACGGTAACACCATCAAACGCTTGTGGCAATGGTCCAGCGCAGACTTTCCCGATCACCATTGGAACGGCACCGTCACAACCGAGTGTCATCAGCGGACCACCATCATTGTGTGCAACGGCAGGGACATACAGCGTGACGAATGTTGCTGGAGTGACCTACACATGGACGTATTCTGGAACAGGAACGATTACCGGTGCAGG
>CANGIC010000188.1 GCA_947453795.1 Flavobacteriales bacterium | reverse complement strand
TGGAATACGATGTTGTCTTTACCGATGAAATGAATGAGTTTGCGATCGCCTGTCCAGTAGTCCTCCCAATTTTTTTGGTTGTCTAAGGCCCATTGCTTTGTGGCTGAAATATAGCCAATCGGTGCATCTAGCCAAACATAAAGCACCTTGCCATCCGCATTGGGTAAGGGAACTTTCACACCCCAATCCAAGTCGCGTGTCATGGCACGGGAATGCAATCCACCATCAATCCACGACATACATTGTCCAATCACTTGATTTCGCCAGGCTTTGGGTTCGTGTTGCTTCACCCCATCTAAGGTTCCTTCCTTGATCCAGTCGCGCAACCATCCTTCGTGTCGGTCCATCGGTAAGTACCAATGTGAGGTCGTTTTTAGTATGGGTGTTTTTCCGCTTAAGGTCGACGTAGGATTCACCAATTCCGTCGGACTTAAATCGGTCCCACATTTTTCACATTGGTCGCCGTAGGCATTTGGGTTTTGGCATTTTGGACATTCCCCTACGATGTATCGGTCGGCTAAAAATTGTTGGTATTCTTCGTCGTAATATTGTTCAGAAACCTCTTCTGTAAATTTTCCTTTTTCGTACAATTTCAAAAAGAAATCTTGCGAGGTTTTATGGTGAATTTCCGCTGATGTGCGGTGGTAAATGTCAAATGAAATTTCGAAATCTTTAAAGGCCTTACCGATAATTGTATCGTACTTATCCACGATTTCTTTTGGCGTAGTTCCTTCCTTTTTGGCACGCAGTGTTATGGCTGCTCCATGCTCGTCACTACCACAGATGAAGGCCACATCGTGTCCGTTCATTCTCAGGAAGCGCACAAAAATGTCAGCAGGCAAATAGACCCCAGCGACATGTCCAAGATGCAGCGGACCATTGGCATAGGGCAGGGCTGCTGTTACGGTAAATTTGGATTTCGACATGCTCAAAGATAGGCATTCACATGGACTTTTATTCAACCATGCCCGCCGAAAGTTGCGCAAACGAGGGTTTTTTAACCCAGAATGCAGTCAGATGTGAAAGCCATTGAACTTACAGAATTATCCCTAAATTAGTGCTGTTAATTGCTGCTATGAGATATATTGCTGTCTTTTCGGTTTTTCTTTTTTCGTTGTTGACTTTTGCGCAACCCTATGCGGGAGTGGAAAAGAAGAAGCCGTTGAAGCCAGATCTTTCCAAGGCGGCACTGTGTACGCCACCAAATACCACCACTTTTTTACAGATCAACAATGTCCGTGCGATGGTGCATACGGCGGGAAATTTATGGCAGGTGCCCAATCAAAATTACTCGCAATACGAGGTGCCGAAAAATTCGGGAATCATGGCACTCTTTACCGCTGCGTTGTGGTTGGGAGGAACGGATGTCAATAACCAGCTGAAGTTGGCTGCGCTGCGTTACCGCAATGGTCAAGATTACTGGACGGGACCACTTTCAAACATTTCTGCCGAAACAAGCTATGAGACCTGCGCCAAGTACGACAAACATTTTGTCACTACTCAGGATCAAGTGCGGGAATTCAATGCTTGGTTTCAGGCGGGTGTCGATGATGCAGCGAATGGTACCTCCACTCAAGCTGAGCTTTTCCCCAATTATAAAGTACCTGAAATCATCAAAGAATGGCCGGCACATGGAGACGTTTCCCTCGGGCAGGATTACTACCTCGCGCCGTTTTTCGACCGCAATGAAGACGGAAATTACAACTGGCAGGATGGCGATTATCCGTGGCATGACATCAATCGTCAGAAGAACTGCAAGACCGATCGCCGCGTTTCCTTGTATGGAGACATCAATTATTGGTGGGTAATGAACGACAAAGGGAACATTCATACCGAAACGGGAGCGGATCCCATCGGAATGGAAATTCGTGCACAAGCATTCGCCTTCGCCTCGAACGATGAAATCAACAACATGACCTTCTACAATTATGAGTTGATCAACCGTGGAACTCAGACACTGTACAACACCTATTTTGGATTTTTTACGGACGGAGCTTTGGGCGATCCTTTCGATGATTATGTGGGTTGTGATGTCAATCGTGGGTTGGGTTATTATTACAATGGAGATAATTTCGACGGCGAAAATTCTGGATTTAAAGGTTATGGCTACTCACCACCAGCTGTCGGGGTTGACTTCTTCGAAGGACCTTATCAGGACGATGACGGCATCGACAATGGATTCGGCATTGGGGATAAGGAGGCCTTGAATGGGATCGGTTATGGCGATGGCATTGTCGATAATGAACGCTTTGGAATGCGCCGTTTTCTCTATTATTCGAATACCACCAATGGGGCAAATCCCAATCAAACGGACCCAAGCAGCGCTTCGGATTATTACAATTATTTACGGGGTATCTGGAAAGATGGCACCAAGTTTTTCTATGGCGGAAGTGGACACATCTCCGATCCCGATTGCAACCCGAATGTTCCTTGTGACTTTATGTTTCCCGGGGATACCGATCCGCTGGGCTGGGGTACAGGTGGCGTAGCGCAAGACCCTTGGACAGAATACGGTTCAAACAATCCGCCAAATGACCGTCGTTTTGTGCAATCGGCTGGACCTTTCGTCTTAAAACCAGGTGCTGTCAATAACATCACGGTAGGTGTCGTATGGGCACGGTCAAATGGGGGGGACCCCTTTGCTTCGGTTTCTGTTTTGCAGCGGGCTGATGACAAAGCACAGGCCCTATTTGAAAACTGTTTCAAAGTATTGGACGGCCCTCATGCGCCAGACTTAGCCATTCAGGAATTGGAAAACGAATTGATCCTGACCCTTTCCAATGGCACAAACAGCAACAATTACAACGAGGAATACGAAGAATTTGATCCATTCATCGTGGCGGCAGATCCGAGTGCGGACAAATCGTACCGCTTCCAAGGATATCAAATTTTTCAGATGCGCGGGAAGCAATATTCCCTGTCCGACATCGGAGATCCTGATAAAGCGCGCTTGGTGGCGCAATGCGACATCAAAGATGGGGTTTCTCAAATCATCAATTTTGAATTCGACGAAGACCTCTCGGCGAGCATTCCCGTGGAACGGGTGGATGGTCAAGATTTAGGCATTCGCCATAGTTTCAGTGTTAAAACGGATTTGTTCGCCCAAGGAACGAGTGAGTTGGTGAATTTCAAGCGGTACTATTACGTTGCCGTTGCCTATGCCTATAACAACTTTAAAACTTACGATCCAAACGACCCACAAGCATTGGATGGACAGCAAAAACGTTATCTCGCTAGCCGCAAAGCCGCTTCTGGTGAGGTGAAAACAATGGAGGCCATTCCACACAATCCAATGCCTGAAGCGAACGGAACTTTGCATTATTTGGAATACGGCGAATCACCAGAAATTACCCGCTTGGATGGCTATGGGAACGGAAATCGCGCCTTGGAATTGACAACTGCTTCGCTCGAACAGATCGTCAAATTCGGTTCCCTCGACAAGGTGACCTATGCGCGCGGTGCTGGTCCGATCAACATCAAAGTGGTGGATCCCTTGAATGTCGCTGACGGCTATTTCGAATGTCGATTCAGGTCGTACCTGCCGTCCTCATTGAATGGTGCGGATACCGCTTCATGGGTGATTTACCGCTATGACCATGAAAATGGTAGCGTCCTGGATTCGATTTCCTCGGATCAAACAGTTCATGGCGATAACGAACAAATTATCCCCAAATGGGGCGTCTCGGTGCAGATTCATCAGGAGAAATATACCGGTCCTTCAGGAAATTCTTCGGTAAAAACAACGACGATGATTGATCATTCCATCACTTTCGAAGATTCCTCCAAGCAATGGCTCAACTTTGTTCAGGACAACAGCGCCTTTTTCCCAACCAATTGGATTCGATCGGGGACTTTTGATGAAACACAAGCAGCCGTAAATGATCCCTTTACCCAAGCCGCCTGTTACGACGATGAGGTAGGCGTGGACAATGACGGGAATTTTTCATCGATCCTTAATGGTGGAATTGCACCGCACCGATTGACGGGCTACCAGTGCAGTTACATGCCGATGACGTATTACAATCTTCCTTCTCCAGGTTCTGCTAGAACGAATGCTTCTTTATCCTTCTTGCCGAGCGTGGACATTGTGCTTACTTCCGATTGTTCAAAATGGACCCGCTGTCCGGTGATTGAAATGGGACGAGATGCTGCACTGAATGTGGGCAACTGTGAACCTGGCTTGTTACGAAAGAGTCCAAGTGTAGATCAATACGGAAATCCTGACAATTCCGGAACAACAGGGATGGGTTGGTTTCCGGGATATGCCATTGACTTGGAAACAGGAAATCGCTTGTATTTGGCCTTTGGGGAAAACTCCTTCTTGGGCGCAGAAAACGGCGCCGACATGCGTTGGAATCCGACCTCACGCATGGTGAATGGGGTAGGCAATCCTGTGATGGGTGGTGTTCATCCGCTGTGGGTCTTCAGTACTGACCAGTCTATAATCAATGATTTTAGTGCAGGTTGGGATTTCCCAGCGTATATTCCGTCCGTCGCTGAGAATACCACATCGAACGTGCTATATCAGCAGTTCCAAGCCATCGAACAAAATTCATCGGTAGCGAAAAGACAAACTTATGGTAGTATTTCCTGGGTGATGTACCCGATGTTGCGCAATGGGAACAGTTTATTATCCACCGATGTAAAAATCAGACTTCGGGTGAATAAGGAGTACAAGAATTATCAGGCCACGGGAATAAACAATGGCCGTCCGATGTACGCGTGGAATATGTCTTCCGTCCGCACGGTGACAGGCAGCACAGAAGCTTTGGTCGATGCCTTAAAGATGATCAACGTAGTTCCGAACCCTTATTTGGCCTTCTCCGAATACGAAATCAATAAGCTCGATAGCCGCATTAAAATCACAAACTTACCAGAGCGCTGCACCATCACGATTTACAACGCGCAAGGCAAACTCATCAAAACCATCAAGAAGG
>CANGIC010000187.1 GCA_947453795.1 Flavobacteriales bacterium | reverse complement strand
GCTACCTCTTCTTGGGATCGTTTTACGCGCTTTCTCAATAATTTTAAGTTCGTCCCGATATTCATTTCCTTAGATTTTTATCAAAAATAAGAATTCCGATTAAATAATCAAATACATGACTAAATTTTAATCAAATTAATGTTTGAATTGGATCGGACGCCCCATGTATTCCGCGTATGCAGCAGTGAACTTTGCGCCAAAGAAAATAATTTGGGAGGAATAATACACCCACGCCAAAAGGATAAATAAGGTGCCCGCTAGTCCTCCACTTGCAGCAAAAAAGAAATGAAACAGGTAGTACTTGATCAACAATTGGCCAACATACAACAATATGGAAGTGACCAAAGCTCCTCCAATCGCCAGTCGCCATGACACTTTTCCATCGTGTACATATTTGAACACTGCGCTAAAAATGAGTAAATTACTCAAAAGCGAAAACCCATGTTTCGCTACATTAAAGAAGAGTAAACTCAACCATTCCTTTTGATCGAAAAGATGGTGGCCAAAGGAAATGACTATGGTTTGAGCGAAATATAAGGAAACGATTAAGCCCGTAAAAATGGCAACACCGAGTATGGAAAGCAGTCTAAACAATACATTCTGAACGAACTTCTTTCTGTTCGACGTGAAATTGACCTCAATATCAAAAAATGCATTGATACTGTTTTTCAAACACACCAAAAACGCCGAACAGGCAATCAGCAAAGCGATGATACTCGTTGCCTCCAAGAAAAAATTACCTTTTTCGAAATCCAAGGAATTCAAGAATTCCATGATCCCTTTAACATCAGTAATTCCCACTTTATTTTTAAGCACATCACCAATAATTTGAATCATCACATCCTGACCAATAATTCTGCCCACATAGGTGATACTCAAATACAGTAATGGAACCAAGGCAAAGAGCGCATAATAAGCCAGGGCCGCCCCATGATGAAGCCCCTTCTCCTCTAAAAACCCTTTGAATGAAATTTTTATGAGTTGCCAAACATCTTTAATCGTGAGGTGCCTAAAACTTTTTGACGATGGTGAATCCGTTGACATGCTGGAGTTTATTAAAACTGTACAAAACTACCTTTTCCTTTCGTTCTGTCGTAAAATAATTCTGATAAACCGGTCCCGTAAATAAGGAATGGCTGAATTTCGCTGGAATCCATTGTTTTCCTTCAACGACATCCAACGCATATTCATCTGGCCTAAAATACAGTCGTTTTCCATCTATCATTACCGAGTTAACCGCCCCAAACAAGCGCGCTTCTTCGATACTTGCATAGCGGTAATAGAAGGACTCAGGTGCAGATTTTCGGGCAATCTTTCCATTTTTCATGTGAATAATTTGATCTGCAAATCCAAGCATTTCGGCACCGTCGTGTGACACCAGTACGAGCGACATCTTCCTAAGTGCTTTCAATTCCAAGAAATAATTGATCAACTTCGTTCGCAAGCGTGCATCGATGTGAGCAAAGGGCTCATCCATTAAAATAATCTTTGGTTCACAAGCCAAGGCACGCGCTAAGGCCAAACGCTGCTGTTCGCCCCCTGATAAGTAGCGCGATTGTTTGGTTCTAAAATCCTCAAGCTCCATAAGCTCAATCAATTCATTCACCCATTTATCCCTTTGCTTCAGGGGTAAATACAAGACCATTTCACGGATATTCTCTTCAACGGTATGAAAGGCATCGAGATGAAATTGCTGATCCACCAATTGAATGTCGGGATGGCCAGGAACCAATTTTCCCGATGGTCCTTTTACTTCTTTGCCTTCAAAAAACACCTTACCAGCATCTGCATCCAGTAAGCCCGACATAATTTTTAAGAGCGAGGTTTTTCCGGCACCACTTTTTCCTGCGACCCCAAGTACCTGACCTGCTTTGAGTGTAAAGGAGACACCGTTGATGACTTCCTTGTCAAAGCTGAGATGAATGTCTTCAACACGTAGCATCAGTCAATCAATGCTTTAGGGAATTCTTTTGACGCGATGTATATGCCAGGAATGGGATTCGCCCAAGGTTCATAATCCTTCAAATAGATCCGCACGGTCAGCAAATCGCCCTCCGTTGATTGTTCAATGCGCTCCAAAATACTTTCTGATGACCCGACATAAACTGTTGGTCCATCCGACGATACAATTTCGCACAAACGCATGTTGTTTACTTCGTGGCGAAAAGCAGTTCCATCAGGCAAGACACCCTCCAAAGGAAATGACACACCTTCATGCACCGTAACTCCTGTTACATCCGACTTAATGTGCAATTCATCTTCCCAATCAAATCGTCGGTTATTTTCTGAATCTTTACCTCCAAAATGCGCCTCAGCATGCTCGGGTGAAAAATCATCATTGAGCATATAGGCATGTACGGTACAACGCATGTTCTTTTTTATCAAAACTACGGCCTATAAATCAAGTCAAATGCACACGTCTTAACATTCAATCCACATTCATTTGTTACTTTTGCATGAAACAGACAGACCACATTTGAAAACGCTAAATATTCTTCGCCAGAAAACAGATTCAATCCTCCGCAAACATCCCTGGGTATTTAGTGGTGCAATCGCCAGTGATACCAGTCAACTTGAAGATGGTGAATGTGTTACCTTGTTGGACAAAGCAGGTCGATTTCTTGCTGCTGGACATTTTCAACACGGAACAATTGCTGTGCGTATACTCCGTTTTACAGAAGGTCCGATTGACCTTTCCTTTTTCACGGACCGAATCTCAAATGCCGTTCAACTGCGTAAAGACCTCGGACTGATCTCGGAAGACAACACCATTTGTCGTCTCGTGCATGGCGAAGGAGATCAACTGCCTGGACTCATCATCGACTACTACAACGGTGTCGCTGTTGTGCAATGCCATAGTATTGGTATGTATCGCGCTATAGTACACATTTCCAATGCTTTGCAAAGGGCACTAGGAAATGTACTCCTTGCTGTTTATTCTAAGTCATCTGATACACTTCCAGAACGCATCGAAACGGTGGATGGATATGTGTTTGGAACATGTGAAACGCCACACATCGCTAAAGAGCATGGCGTTCAAATCAATATTGATTGGATTAAAGGTCAGAAAACTGGATTTTTCATTGATCAGCGCGAAAACCGCCATTTGTTAGGGAAATATTCCAACGGCAAGAAAGTATTGAACACGTTTTGTTATTCCGGAGGATTCAGTTTGTCTGCACTTCAAAATGGTGCATCGCTTGTTCATTCATTGGACAGTTCCAAAAAAGCCATTGATTTAACCAACGACAACATCGATTTGAATGGTTTCAATGACCGCCACGATTCCATTGTGGCCGATGCGATGGAGTACATGAAAGAATTGAAAGAAGAATACGATATTATCGTCTTGGATCCTCCTGCCTTTGCGAAGCACCGCGAAAAAAGACACAAAGCCATTCAGGGGTACAAGCGTTTGAATGCCCATGCGATCCGACAGATCCGACCGGGTGGGATTATTTTCACCTTTTCCTGTTCTCAAGTCGTGGACAAATTTCTCTTCAACAATACCGTGATTGCAGCGGCCATTGAAGCAGGGCGAAATGTGCGGATCTTGGAACAACTCCACCAACCGGCCGACCACCCTATAAATGCTTTTCATCCTGAAGGAGAATACCTTAAAGGACTCGTAATTCGTGTGGACTAATGCTAGACTTGCGGTATAAAACAATCCTTAGCGTGGCTTTGCCCCTGATGACTTCAAGTTTCATTCAGGCGATTGTACTCATAACGGACTCTTCCTTTATTAGCCGATACGACCCAACATCATTGGCTTTTGATGCCATTGGAAATGGTGGATTGGTGTATGTTACCGTATTCATGGCCCTAGCTGGGATGGGCGATGGTGCTCAGATTCTTATTGCACGCCGCATTGGACAGCAGCAATTTGATGCCATTGGGAGAATTTTTGGGACCACTATTTTCACCTTGTTTTTTATTGCCGTCACGCTTTTTGTCTTGTTGCAATTTGCCTTACCCGATGCCTTACACTATTATTCGTCCAACAAAATACTGGCGGGCATGCAAAACGACTACATTGGCATACGCAGTTACGCCTTGTTTTTTGCCATGATATCCTTGGCAATTCAGGCCTTTTTTATTGCGAATGGCAAAACTTGGGTCGTGCTTATTGCCGCGCTGACCACTGCGTTATCCAATGTGCTTCTCGACTACTTTATGATTTTTGGCGAGGGCGGATTCCCCGAATTGGGTTTAAAAGGAGCGGCTTGGGCCTCTACCATTGCTGATTTTTTGGGCATGGTCGTCTTGATTTTTTTTCTGATCATGTCCAAATCAGGGAAGCAAATGAAAGTGTTCTCTCATTTTTCATTCAATTTGCCTTCCATGAAAGAGCTTTTCAATGTGGGAAGTCCACTTATGCTCCAAGGATTTATTGCCTTAACCACATGGACCATTTTCTTCACCTGGCTAGAACAAAGAGGAAGTGCTGAACTTACTGTTTCTCAAAACATTCGCTCCATCTATTTCTTGTGTTATGTGCCTGTATGGGGCTTTGCGGGCACCACGAAAACATATATATCGCAGTATTTGGGCAGAGGAAAACAACAATCCTTAAAATTTATCCAACGAAGAATACAGTCTTTAACGCTTATCTTTCTATTCATTTCCTTTCATGGTGCGATTTTCTACCCGGAAGTTTTAATAAAAATGATCAATCCGAATCAAACCTACTTGGCACAAAGTGCCGAAACCCTGCGCTTTATTTCGGGGTCTATTTTTATGTACGGCTTTTTCAGTGTGTATTTCCAAACCATCAATGGAAGTGGAAATACACGGGTGACTTTTCTCATCGAGATCATTTGTGGAGTTTGCTACCTATTCTATTCGTACTATCTTATAAAAGTTGCCAATGCAGACATCATGTGGGTTTGGTCGAATGAATACATTTACTTTGGCGTAATGGGATTGCTGTCGGTGGTGTACCTTCGGTATTTTGATTGGAAGAAAAAAGAAATCTAATGACGGAAGATTTTCGCACCATATTT
>CANGIC010000186.1 GCA_947453795.1 Flavobacteriales bacterium | reverse complement strand
TGATCCACGAAAAGAATACGGTGCTGAAAAAGTAACCCGCTACCGTTTGCATGAAAAGGAAATCTTGTACATTGTACACAAAAAATAAGCTATGAAAGGGTTGATTTGCGTATTGTCTTTGACATTCAGTTGTTTATCATTCGCACAGAAAAATGTTTTCATTGAGCTCTTGCCTGTTGTTGGTTCGACGCCGCTTCAAATAGGAACAAACCATTTGGATGCCACTGGAACTGCATTCAAATTAGCGCATTTCGACTATTACTTATCCAACCTGCATGTCATTCACGATGGTGGACAAGATTTGGATTTATCGGACACGGTGTTTTTGGTGGAGCCAACAAACTATGTGCTTTACCTCGGCTTTTTAAATGTGCAGAACATTGAACAAATCAACTTTGGAATAGGTGTACCAGCTTCGATGAATACGAGCTCAAGTCCAACCGCTGTTGATATTACCACTTGGCCATTGAATCACCCGTTGAGTTTTCAAGATCCTTCCATGTATTGGGGATGGTCTTCAGGATACATGCACATGATCATTGGAGGATGGGCAGACACAGATGGAAACGGTGATGCAGCAACTACAGAGAGTTATTTTGAATTACATAATCTTGGCGATCACAACTACGCACCCGTGAATCTACCTGTAGTTCAGTCAAACAGTTATCCCGACCAAATAGACATCCATGTGAACTGTCATGTCGATCAATGGTTAAAGGGGATCAATTTGCTTACTTGTGATATTCAACATGGAACGACGGGATTGAACGAATTGGTCATGAACAACGTTGGTACCTATGTCGTTTTCGATCAAAGCCCCAATGCCGGAACAATCACACCGACGCCCAACGCGGGCCAGATTTACTATTCTACCGACGCATGGTCCATGCAATTATTTTGGAAAGACATGGTCAATGCGGGCACAGCTGAACTCATAGATGCATCTGGAAGAATCATCGATACGTTTACTCCAAAGCACTCATCGGGTTCAACAATCCTTACGGATTTAGAAAGTGGGATCTACGTATTCAATATGTATGATACTTCTGGAAAGTTGATTCATTCATTGAAGGTAATGCAACAATGAAAAGTTTGAAAAGCTTAGGTTTTATTGGATTTTTCGGGGCATTGATAGTGCCCCTTTTTTTGGTTCGATGCAAAACTGGACCTACGGAAGTTTCAACCATTCAAATTCCTACGCCAGAAGACAATCCAATGAGCGAGGAGAAAGTCGCACTGGGTAGGGCTCTATTTTTTGACAAACGACTTTCTATCGATGAATCGATTTCTTGTGCATCATGCCATCTTCCTAAATATGCATTTACGGACCAAAAGAGCGTAAGCACCGGAGTGGAAGGCAGGAAGGTTCAGCGCAACGCACCATCTCTTTTGAATTCAGCATTTCTGAAAACGGCTATGTTTGATGCACATCTTGCTTCTTTGGAGGTTCAAGTATTGGTACCGATTCAGGAACATACAGAGATGGACATTCCGATGAATGAATTGCTGAAGCGCTTGAGAAAAATTGACAAATACCAGCAAGCTGCTAGAGCTATTTTCAATAGGGATTTCGATGCGTATGTACTCACCCGTAGCATTGCCGCTTTCGAGCGTTCATTGATTTCCATGAATTCGCGCTTCGATCAATTTCAACAAGGTAAAAAATCAGCATTGACCAAAGAAGAACAAAGAGGGTGGGACCTATTTTCCAATCAACTGTACTGCACCAAATGTCATCCCGCGCCTTATTTCACCACCTTTGTAGCAGAAAACAACGGCTTGTATGTGGACTATGGTGAGGATAAAGGAAGGTTTCGCATTCATGGCGACAGTAGTGATATCGGTAAGTTTAAAGTCCCTTCGCTTCGAAATATCGAGTTGACCTTTCCGTATATGCATGACGGAAGCTTTAAAGACCTTGACAACGTACTCGAACATTATTCAAGAGGCGGGGTGGGGCACCCGAATCAGAATAAAGTAATTCATCCTTTTACGCTCAGTGAAAAAGACAAGAAAGCAATCAAAGCGTTTCTTTTTTCACTCACCGACACCAGTTACATGGTGAATTTTAGGTAAAAATCAGTTGAAATAGCAATATTCAACTATCTCATTTTCAATTTATTAAATTTTATTGTTACTTTTTTTAACACGTGCATTGGCAAAAAGTGTTACATAACACCATGCGTTGCGTTTTAGCCACAGTAAGGACTGCAAGCCTTGCGAACAAACCAGAAATAAAACTCAATGTTATGACAGTTAACCCCATGTATCACCAGACAAACCAGCGGATGGAGGAAGAGCTCTGCTGGATTAAGCGTGCGAAAGAGAACCCGGAAAGTTTCGGTCCTTTGTATAGACGTTACCACGAGCAGATTTTTCGGTACATCTATCAGCGCATGAATGACGAAGAAACGGCATTTGATGTCACTTCGCAAGTTTTCATGAAAGCACTCAGCAATTTACACCGGTATGAGTTTCGAGGTGTTCCATTTTCATCTTGGCTGTACCGAATTGCAAAAAGTGAATTATACCAAGCTTTCCGTGACAAAAAAGCAGAGCGAACGGTAAATATTGAGACCTATCAGCTCTTTGAAATCATAGAAGAATTTGATGAAGACAATACTGAAGCCAACAAAAAGAAGCTGTTTGACTCCCTTTCAAAATTAAAAGAAAAAGACATGCAGCTCTTGGAGCTTCGTTTTTTTGAAAAGAGATCATTCCGTGAAATTGGAGAAATTTTGGACCTCACGGAGAACAATGCCAAGGTAAAATCTTTTCGCGCTTTAGAGAAATTGAAGAAAATTTTTAATCACAAATAATGTATATGGAAATAAAAACAATCCAGTTGGATCGAAGCAGACTGAGTGCAGCGCACATCGCTTCCAGACAAAATTTTAAACAGATTGTAACGTGTTGCCAAGCACCAAGTATTTCCCCTTTCAAAAGCCCATTGTTCTTCGGAGCAATGGGCTTGTCTTCGTTTACCTTAGTCATGCTTTTGAGCATGAATGAACAGGTTGTTTCCGAAGACACAAACATGCCAAATAGGGGGGTAGAAACGCGGTAAAAAAATCAACAATTTCAGTCAGTTTTTAATGGTAAATCAGATAAATCGGTCTCAGTATTTGGAGCGATTTATCTGATTTTTTCGTTTACACCTAAAATTACCGCGTTATTAACAAAGAAAATTGGAAAATTAACACCCCATTTCTTCGGAAAATTGGAAAGAATTTAATATTTTCGCTACCTATAATGGTGTTATAATGCCCTTAAATTAGAGAAATGAGAATTTCAATTGTAGTTATCACTTTGTTATTGAGCACATTAACCTTTGCTCAGCACACAAACTTTAACACCCAGAGAAACTGGTCTTTGAACAAAAAAGAATTGGTTTTTGGGTTCGGTGCCACTCAGTTTACTGGTGATCTCGGCGGACGAGATAACATTGGTAAAGATTTCAGTCTGGTGGACATGGATTTACCTTCAACTGGTTTTGGAGGAGTGATTGGTTACCGCTACCGTTTTCATCCGTACTGGTCAACATCGACGATGTTGAATATTTCAATGGTTCGTGGAAATGACGCTTTAACCAATGAGTTGATCCGTGAGAGCAGAAATCTTTCTTTCCGTTCAATGGTTATCGAATTGAGTCAACGCATTGAATTCATCGTTTTCGCGAATGAAAAATTCGGTCAACGCTACAGTCTTCCTGGTCACTCAGGTGCGAGAAACCACAACGAACAAGTGTATTTGTTTACTGGAATCGGAATCAACTACTTCAACCCTAAAGCGCAATACCAAGGTTCTTGGGTAGCTCTTGATCCTTTGAATACTGAAGGTCAAGGAATGGCAGGTGGAGCTAAAGAAACATTGCCTATCTCTGCAACGATCCCTATGGGTATCGGATTCCGCTTCGGTGTTGGTCGCATGTGGAGATTTGGTATCGAAGCGACGTATGTGAAAACATTTACTGACTATATGGATGATGTTTCTACAAACTACTACGATCCGTCATTGCTTGGTTCGCCTGCAGCACAATACCTTTCAAATCCTGCAATTGACAACACCTCTTGGTTTGCTCCGGGACAACAACGTGGTCAAGCGCAAAAAGATGCTTACTACTACTTGAATATCGTAGTACAAAAAAATATTACATACAAGGATTATGTGCAAAAACGTCGTTCTTACCATTGGGGTAAAAACCGTTACAAATTCTAAGTGTTGAAAATATTGTGAATAGATGAAACGAGGTGGCTGATGTCACCTCGTTTTGCTTTGGTACATTTGTTTAAACAATCGTTATGTACACCCTAATTCGCTGGATTTTATTTCTATTCGACCCTGAAAAAGTGCACTACTTTACGGCGGCAATGCTGCGTACGGTATTGCGCATCCCAGGTCTGAATTTCCTGTGGCGCAAGTACTTTGTACTGGAAGACAAACGACTTGAACGCCGTTTGTTCGGATTGACCTTTAAGAATCCGGTTGGTTTGGCTGCTGGATTTGACAAGAACGCTAGCATGTACAATGACTTGGCGCAATGTGGATTTGGGTTTATTGAAATTGGTACCGTCACACCACTCGCTCAACCGGGAAATGAAAAACCACGATTGTTCCGTTTAAAAAAAGATGCCGCAATCATCAATAGAATGGGATTCAATAACAATGGTGTTGATGCGGCGGTCGAACATTTGAAACGGAGAAAAACGAATGTGATCATCGGAGGCAATATTGGTAAGAATAAACTGACTTCAAACGAAAATGCTGTGGATGACTATGTCTTGGCATTTGAAGGGTTGCATGACTATGTCGACTATTTTGTAGTGAATGTTTCTTCGCCTAATACGCCTAACCTAAGAGCCCTGCAAGAAAAGGAACCACTGACGGCTTTACTTACGGAATTGAAAATCCGAAATAATCAGAAAGCTATTCAACGTCCAATATTACTGAAAATCGCCCCCGATTTATCCAATGAACAATTGGATGATATCATTGATATTGTTGCGGCAACAGCGATCGACGGTGTCATT
>CANGIC010000185.1 GCA_947453795.1 Flavobacteriales bacterium | reverse complement strand
GGTGGTGGCGCTGGAATGGTCATGACGATCGAACCGATTGCGCGCGTAATTGATCACCTAAAAAGTGAACGTGCATATAGCGAGGTGATCTTCATGACGCCCGATGGTGAAGTGCTCGAACAGCCCATGTGCAATCAACTTTCACTCGGCGGGAACTTAATTCTTCTCTGCGGACATTATAAAGGCGTGGACGAACGGGTGCGCGAACATTACATCACCAAGGAAATTTCCATCGGATCGTTCGTGCTTTCGGGTGGGGAATTGGCAGCCGCTGTAGTGGTAGATTCCATCGTTCGTTTGATTCCAGGCGTACTTAACGATGAAACATCAGCCCTCACGGATAGCTTTCAAGACAATCTACTTTCACCGCCGGTGTACACACGACCAGAGGAATACAATGGATGGCGGGTACCTGAAGTGCTGCTTTCGGGAAATACTGCACTCGTCGAAAAGTGGCGCGAGGACCAAGCGCTGAAACGCACACAAGAACGACGTCCAGATCTGCTGGATTAATTTAAGACTATGAATTCAATCGATAAAGTCATCGAACAACTGCGCGTTGGAGGCACTATCCTCTATCCGACGGATACCATCTGGGGGCTTGGCTGTGATGCGACCAATGAAGAAGCGTGTCAAAAAGTATTGGCGCTTAAAAACAGACCAGAAGAAAAGAGTTTTATTCTCCTCGTGGATGGATTTCAGCTGCTCGAAAAATACGTTCCCGAGTTCAATCAAGTATGCTATGATCTGGCGGACCTGGCCAGTAGTCCCTTGACGATCATCTATCCAACATCAAAGGACCTTGCACCTAGTGTTCTCGCCGAAGATGGTTCGGTGGGCATTCGCATTACGAAGGATCCGAACTGCATCAAATTGATTCGCGCCCTTAAAAAACCGATTGTAAGCACGAGTGCAAATCTTTCAGGTCAAAAATCACCCACGTGTTACGCTGATATTGACTCCAATATCACGCAAAAGGTGGACGCCATTCTTGAAGACCGTTTGACAGAAAAGATGACAAGCCCATCGCAAATCATCAAAATTGGTTTGGACGGCACAGTGAAAGTCATTCGTTGACCGCGACCAAATCTCCTTTCTTCTCGCGGAAATAGCGGGAAAAATCTATCTTTGTGACCGCAATGTCAGAAAATTACGCTTCAGCCCTTACCCATCCCGTTTTTAAAGTCGCTTCGCAGATTATTGCTGAAGAAGGATTAGAGGCCTATGTGATTGGGGGATATGTGCGTGACCACTTGCTGGGACGTCCGTGCAAAGACTTTGATATTGTCGTGGTTGGCAGTGGCTTGGAACTCGCCAAGCGCTGTGCAGAAAGACTCCGCGTGAAGAAGGTATCCTTGTTTGAGAACTATGGCACCGCGCATTTCAAGTACAAAGACCTCGATGTCGAATTTGTGGGTGCCCGAAAGGAATCCTACCAGCGTGATTCGCGCAAGCCCATTGTCGAAAATGGCACCTTGAAAGAGGACCAGGAACGCCGCGACTTTACCATCAATGCGTTGGCTTTGAGCTTAAATAAGGAAACTTATGGCGATTTGATTGATCCATTCGGAGGAATTGACGACCTCAACAAAGGCATTATCCGTACGCCACTTGATCCTGACACCACCTACTCCGACGATCCCTTGCGGATGATGCGGGCCATTCGTTTTGCCACCCAATTGGAATTTAAAATCGAGAGCCGCAGCCTTCAATCCATCCTCGATAATGCCCAGCGTTTGGACATCATTTCCCGCGAACGCATCATGGATGAACTGAATAAAATTATCTTGAGCAAAGAACCGTCAAGAGGATTCAAACTCCTATTCTCCACCCATTTGTTGCACCAATTCTTCCCTGAAATGGTCAATCTGCACGGTGTGGATACCATTGACGGAAAATCGCACAAGGACAACTTCTACCATACCTTGGAAGTATTGGACAATGTGGCAGGGGTTAGTACAGACCTGTGGTTGCGTTGGTCAGCCATCATGCACGACATCGCCAAACCGCCGACCAAACGCTTCGACAAAGAGGTGGGTTGGACCTTTCACGGACACGAAGACCTGGGAGCTCGATGGGTGCCGAAAATCTTTCAGCGCTTAAAATTGCCCTTGGACCACAAGATGAAATTTGTCCAAAAAATGGTGCGACTTCACCTTCGACCGATTGCTTTAGTGAAAGGATCTGTAACGGACTCGGCCATTCGGCGACTTTTGAGTGAGGCCGATGACGACATTGAGGCCTTAATGATTTTGTGCAACGCGGACATTACTTCTAAAAATGAGTTCAAGGTTCGAAAATACAAGCAGAATTTCGAGATGGTCGTTGAGAAACTCAAGGCCGTAGAAGAAAAAGACCGCATCCGAAACTTTCAACCGCCTGTTTCAGGAGAACTCATCATGCGCACCTATGACTTGGGGCCCTGTGCGCACATTGGAAATATCAAAGCGCGCATCAAGGAAGCCATTTTAGAAGGCGAAATTGCGAACGACCCAATGGAAGCCCTACACTTCATGTTAAAAATCGGAGAAGAAATAGGACTTCCCGTGGTGGTTATGCCGACATTAGACAAATAATTCTATCTTTACATACTCCTGTAGAAAGTACATTATGGCCGGATTAAAATTCAGAGTTTTACTCGATTCTGAGAGTAAAAATGAAGCATTCAGGGACATCTTGATCAGTGACACTGACAATTTCGAGTCCTTTTACAAAGCAATCATGTCTTCTTTTCGATTCAAAGGCGATCAGATGGCAAGTTTCTATGTGTCCAACGATGCGTGGGACAAGGGGCATGAAATCAGTTTAATGGACATGTCCTACGACGATGATTCTATCGATTCACCGTCAGCTGTAATGAAAGAGGCGATCATCAAAGATTTCCTCGAAGAGCCCGATCAAAAATTCATCTTGGTATATGACTTCATGCGGATGTGGATTTTCTTGATCGAATTAATTGGCTACGAAAAGGAAAATCCTGTTGCTCCCGAGGTACTTATGGCTGTTGGCATGGCGCCACCCGAGGATTCTCGATTGGTCGCGGATAGCGACGAGTTGATTACCGATGAAGGGGATGACGAGGATTACGACGACGACGATGATGACGATGACTTTTCCGAAGACTACGGCACAGACGAAGATTTTTCAGGATACGACCAATACGATTATTAATGACACACTTTACTGGAGATCCTGTTGGCGCAGCGATACTTGAATACGCTGAAAAAAAACGCCCTGCCGATATCATTGTCAGTTCCGACATTTGCGATGACGATATAATTCCCCTCGAAGTACTCTTTCGCAGCTTCGATGAAATGCCTCAGATTGAGCAATTGGCGCTCGATCGCTGCAAAGGCAGTGTGTTGGACGTAGGTGCGGGAAGTGGCACACATTCTCTCGAATTGAGCGACCGCGGTCACGAAGTTTTGTCGATTGACATTTCCAAAGGAGCTGTTGACTACATGAAACGAAATGGCCTGAACGCACGCGAAATCAACTTTTTTGATTTAAACGGACAGCGCTTCGATACCATATTGCTGTTGATGAATGGGATAGGTATTGCAGGTACATTGTCAAACCTAGAAAATACCCTAACACATGCGAAGTCACTTTTGAATGAAGGTGGAAAAATCTTGTGTGACAGCTCCGACATCAAATACCTGTACGAAGACGAAGACGGTTCACTGTGGGTGGATTTGAATACCGAATATTACGGGAATTTCAAGTTCCAAATGAGCTACAAAAAGGAGAAAGGTCCTTGGTTTGACTGGCTCTATGTCGATTTCGATAATCTTTTTCTAGCGGCGGCCAATGTTGGACTTAAAGCAAAACGACTTCACGAAGAAGACGACCATTACTTGGCCGAATTAAGTCTTTGACAATGAATAGATTTCTCGCGATTTGCCTTGTTCTGCTAAGCCATTGCTTGTCTGCACAGGTCAGTGATTTTCCGTTGAAAAAATCCTCTCTCCTGTGGAAGATTGAAGGTCCAGGTTTAAACGCACCAAGCTACCTTTTTGGAACCATGCACATGATTGAGCGCGAGTATTACTTCTTTCCCGAGAAAATCGAAAAGCTATTGCTCAGCACGGATGAATTGCTGATGGAATTGCCCGGACTTCCGACACGCGAAGAAAGCATGGCTATATTGAAATTGAAAGAAGGCAGTTTTTTCGACTACTTCTCGAAAGAACAAAGTGACAGTCTTTGCCAATGGGCTTCTCAAAACCTCAGCATGCGGGAGGCGCTTTTTAGAAAAACCATGGATTCCATGAAGCCCTTTGTTTTCGTCCAATTGGCCACCCAATGGAAATTCATTGGAAACATGGAATCGTATGAACAGACATTTGAAGCCCTCGCTAGCCAAAACAAAATTCCTATTTCTGGTTTGGAAACGGCTACCGATCAAATGGCCATTTTCGACCAACTGACGAAAGAGCAACACTGCGAAATGGTCATGGAAAGCATCCGCAACCCTGAGAAGCTCATGCAGGAAACCCGCGAAATGGAACAACTCTATGTGGACCAGAATATTGATTCCATGTACCTGATGATTTTGGCACATGAAAGTGTGATTGTCGATGAAAAGACCGCCTTTCTTGACGACCGAAATACACAATGGGTCCCATTGATCAAGCAACACATAAAAAATCATCCAACATTCATTGCAGTGGGCGCTGGTCACCTAGGCGGACCAAATGGCGTCGTTCGATTGCTGCAGCGAGAAGGATACACCGTAACACCCATTCGTATCAAATGAGAAATCCCCTACTCCTACTCTTGCTGATTGTCGCTTTCGCAGGTTGTCAGACTTATTCAGAAAATGACAAAGCCAAATTTGACAAAGAGATTCGGGCCTATTTAAAAAAGCATGACAAAAAATGTCAACGCACCCCATCTGGCCTCTATTACACCATTCTCAATCCGGGAGAAGGGGAATTTATTCGCTACAAAGACATGGTGTCCTTTACCTACACCGGGAAATTTCTCACAGGCGAAACCTTCGACAAACAAAAAGAACCCGTTGAATTTGAGGTGAGCCAACTCATTCTCGGGTGGAAAGAAATCATGTTTG
>CANGIC010000184.1 GCA_947453795.1 Flavobacteriales bacterium | reverse complement strand
TCAATTCAAGTGAGCCATCCGCACTTGTTCGTAGTAATTTTCTAGAATTTTATCGAACAAGTAAATCATTAAAACGATTTCATTCGTGTTTTCACAATGCGAAACGATTTTTTGGAAACAAGAAACCTTACTTGTGCTTTCATGTCTTGATACAATGCAGATCTGTTCGAGCATTGAAAAGCGAAACATATCTACTCCCATGGCTTCGGCAACGCTTTCTGCTTCCTTTTTAACGATGACAAGTTGATGCTTCGGGTTTTTTAACATGCGTTTTTGTAAACGGCTGATTAATTTTTTCATAGTCATTTATTTTTTGGTGAATAATTGAATATTTCGAAGTTATGCGTTGATGGTTATAGTACTTTTCAATTATATTTATACTTCCATTGAATTTATCTATATGCTTTCCATCCAACAAATGCACTATCTGGTGGTGCTCAGTGAAACCAGAAATTTTGTTCGAGCAAGTGAACTTTGCCATGTGACGCAGCCAACGCTTTCGATGCAGGTAAAAAAAGCCGAACAGCTTCTTGGACATGTGGTGTTTGACCGCGACAGAAATCCGGTGGAACTCACACTCTTCGGTCAAGAATTGATTCCGGTGTTGCGCGATATTCTAAACGAGGAGCAGCGCTTAGAAACGATTACTGCCAAATGGAACGGTACGTACAAGGAGGAAATTCGAATGGGTGTGATTCCAACGGTGGCGGCTTACCTCATTCCCGAATTATTTACGAAATGGAAGGCGCAGTTACCCGGCGTTCAATTGATCATCGAGGAGATGCGTACGCCCGATTTGTTGGTGGCCATGATGAACAAGCAGGTGGACCTGGCCATTCTTGCTGGACCAGTGAGTGATCCATCTTTTCGAACGATTCCATTGTATCACGAAGAAATTATGGCCTACACAAAGGAAATTCAAACTTCAGAGGTCGATATCGTACAGCTGACCGATTTACATCCTTGGCTTTTGACCAAGGGAAATTGCTTGCGCACGCAGATGGTGAGTTTCTGTGGCATTCAAGAAGGAAAGGAAACTGCCAATTGGAGTTATGAGGGAGGCAATGTGGACCTACTCATGAATATGGTGGACCAAGACGGGGGCTATACCTTGGTGCCTGAGTTTTACCGAATGACAACGCAACAACGCGATGCACTGAAACACATTCGTTCTGGCGCCAGTCTTATGAATCCAGCTCGTGAAATTATTGCCTTGGCTGGACACCGAACCACGAAGTGGGGGTCCATCGAACGGATGATTCGTGAAGTTCAATTGGCTTTTGGGTCTCGTTCTAGCAAACAATTGGAAGTGTTGAGCTGGAACGGGTAGTTTAAGCAGGAAAATTCAATCGTTGATGTTCAGCGATGCGCCTTGCGGCTCCAGCGTTTTGTTGGATGAGCGCATCAGCTTCGATTTTGATTTCGCTCAACCGACTTGTGACATCAGTGATCCTTTCAGAAAGTGATTTCATATCTGACACGGAAAATCCAATGCCCGCATCGATAAATTGCTGTGCTTCAGGAAAGCGATTAAATTTCGGACCAAAAAGCACAGGGATTCCATACACAGCGGGCTCTAATATGTTGTGTAGCTTACCAGAAAATCCACCGCCAACATAGGCAATTTTCGCAGATCCGTAGGCACTTGATAGATGTCCGATGGTGTCCAAGATCAATACCTGACACTCTTTAATGTCCTTTTCGGTGTAGCGTATGCATCGTTCACCGAATGCCTTTACCAGCGATTGAACATGAGCTAAATCAATGTTATGCGGAGCAATAATGCACTTGACGGTTGGATTGGCCTCTATCCAAGCCACAATGATGGCTTCATCCTCTGGCCAGGTGCTTCCAAAGATTACCGCTTTTTCACCAGCTAAAAATTCCTCAATCCTAGGGTTTGACACTTGCTTGTCGCGTGTTTCAATGACCTTATCGTAGCGGGTGTCACCGGTAATGGTCACTTGTTGAATACCAATAGATTGAAGCAACGCTCTTGTCGATTCGTTTTGCACATAGAAATGATCGAACATACGCAGTGACCGACGAAAAAATCCACCATACCAGCGAAAAAAACGATGATCAGGTCGGAGTAAAGTACAGATGGAAAAAACTTTAGCGCCTGATTCTTTTAATGCCTCAATGTAGTTTGCCCAAAATTCATACTTCACAAAAAAGGCCTTTTCGGGTTTAAAGTGCGACACGAAGCGCGCTGCATTTTTGGGAGTGTCAATGGGCAAATAGAGGACCAGGTCGGCGGGATGATTTCGCTTGTGGTAATGCTGCATCCCGGAAGGGGAGAAGAAGGTAACG
The DNA here is from genome assembly GCA_947453795.1 of Flavobacteriales bacterium. Lineage (GTDB taxonomy): Bacteria > Bacteroidota > Bacteroidia > Flavobacteriales_D > Crocinitomicaceae > M0103. The sequence continues at coordinate 2,763 of CANGIC010000184.1, read as the reverse complement.
AGAATGGTGTGGTTTGGGTGTGAGGCGCGAAGTTCGTTCATCACCGGAATGGCCATGTCAAATTCCCCAAGAGAAGCACAATGAAACCAAAGGACAGGTTTAGTCGATTCGGGAAGATGTGAAAAGTAATTTTTACGGCCCTTCACCCATTCCTTTGCTTTGGGATTGAAAAGCGATGCCACACGAATGGCCAGTCCAAAAAATTGAATGCTGATGTTATACAACCAATGCATCAGTCGAAATAGTAATCTTTGACTTCACGTTTGTAGAAAGGAATAAACCAGCCCAATCTAAATCCATATTGGAGGTCAAACATGGTTTTTTTGGATACAGGCACATCGGGTTGATCAAAGTTTATCGTCCGCTGATTTTTGGTGAATCCTTGTTGGCAATAGAATCCGCCGTAAAAGTTATAATACCCCCCATTGGCCAAAAACGCATAACCTACAAACTGGTGCAGATTAGGCCCGATAGACAAACGGTCATATCCTTTTTTATAGTCGAGCTCCAATTGTGGAATGACTTGATCTTGTGTTTCAATGCGCAGGTGATGCACCAAGATCCCCACTCCACCATGAAGGAAAATTCCAGAGTTTTTGTTCGTGGAAAGTACCGGAATGACTTTGCCTATGGAAAGGTTAATGTGCATGCCTCTGGAGTACACCAACACTTTAGCGATGTCACCGTTTACGTCTGTGATGTGACCGTATGAATCCAACAAATGGTCAAAAATATGATTCAGGGAGGTGTCGAGGTCATTGCCGAAAATGAAATTGGCTTCCATTCCCAAGTACAAGTTCTTATTGGTTTTGTACCCCGCCATGAACCCAAGGTGATTGAGATAGCCATAGCGGTTGGCCAGATCTCCACCTGTCCAGTTGCCACCATAATGTACGCCAACCCAAGGAGTTCCAATAATGGAATCGGTCACATTCCGTTGACCAAAAACAGTCAGGGATAGGACAATGAATGAAAGTGAAACGATTTTCCGCAACATGCACCAAATTTAAGGTCATTTTACAATGTGAATGTTAAAATCGATGAAAATGTCGCGATAAGGAAGGCGATTTGGTGAAATAATCCGTTTTGAGTGCCCATTTTTTCGCTGACTTTCCTCAATATCGTCCTTGAATTCGTACCTTTGCTGACTTGAACTGATTAATTGCATTCTTGAATGAAAAAGATTCAAATGGTCGATCTGATGACACAGTACCAGCAGATCAAAACAGAAGTTGATGCGGCACTGATGAATGTCATTGAAAACGCGCAATTTATCAACGGTCCAGATGTTCAATTGTTCCAAAAGGAATTGGAGGAATATCTCGGTGTAAAACATGTCATTCCCTGTGCGAATGGTACAGATGCACTTCAAATCGCATTAATGGCCTTGGATTTAAAACCGGGTGATGAGGTGATTACTCCTTCGTTTACGTACATCGCAACGACGGAAGTGATGGCCTTGCTCGGTCTGAAACCGATTTTTGTTGAAGTGGACATGGATACATTTTGCATCGATCCGGCAACAATTGAGGCGGCAATCACCGTGAAAACAAAAGCGATTGTTCCCGTGCATTTGTATGGTCAAGCAGCCAACATGGATGCGATCATGAAAATTGCGAAGGAGCATAACCTTTTTGTTGTAGAAGACAATGCACAAGCGATTGGTAGTGACTATTACCACAACGATGGATCGGTTTCAAAGACCGGGACAATTGGAGACATCGGTTGTACGTCATTCTTCCCATCAAAAAATCTAGGATGCTACGGAGATGGTGGTGCGATTTGCACCAATAACGACGAGCTTGCAGCGAAGATGCGCATGATTGCAAACCACGGACAAAGCCAACGTTATTACCACGATGTGGTGGGATGCAACTCCCGTTTAGATACCATTCAAGCAGCTATCCTTCGCATTAAGTTGCCAAGATTGGACGCTTACATCGCTGCGAGAAGAAAAGTGGCGGATCATTATGACGCTTTTTTTGCCGCTTTCCCTCAAATTAAAACGCCTGTTCGTGGCAAGGAATCTCTCCATGTATTCCACCAATATACGATGCAATTGACAGGTATTGATCGCGATGCACTAGTAAGCTTTTTAGCCACGAAAGAAGTTCCTTCGATGATATATTATCCCGTTCCTGCGCACCGCCAGAAGATGTTTTCTGCTTTTGGAAGTGCATCAACGGTATTGCCAGTGACGGATGCACTTACCTCATGTGTCATGTCTCTGCCGATTCATACGGAAATGGAACAAGAACAACTTGATTTTATTTGCGCTTCAGTCGCTGAATTTATTACAACTCATTCTTAATCGGGAATGAAAAAAATTGCAGTCGTAGGAACAGGATACGTTGGTCTCGTAACGGGAACTTGCTTTGCCGAAACGGGCAATCAAGTGGTGTGCATTGACATCGACGAATCAAAGGTGGAACGCATGCGCAATGGTGAGGTTCCTATTTTTGAGCCAAATCTTGATGTGCTGTTCGAACGAAACTTACGCACGGAACGACTCAATTTTACCACAAGTCTAGAGGAAGGCATTAAAGATGCTGAAATCATTTTCTTAGCGCTTCCAACTCCTCCAGGGGAAGATGGATCTGCAGATTTGCGTTATATCCTCGGTGTTGCTGATCAACTTGGACATCTGCTTTCGGATTATGCAGTCATTGTTGACAAGAGTACAGTACCTGTAGGCACAGCGGATAAGGTGCGTGAAGCAATAGCGAAGCATGCACACTGCCAATTTGATGTTGTTTCCAATCC
>CANGIC010000183.1 GCA_947453795.1 Flavobacteriales bacterium | reverse complement strand
GTATTTCATGACATAAGTGTTTTAGCGGAATGGGTTTACACCTTGATGCATGAAGGGTTCATTTTCCATACGAAGGGACAAAGGACACTTCTTCGCTCGTTGAGCTTCGAAGGACAATGGACCGCTTCGCTGATAGAACATGGACCGCTTCGCTGAAGGAATAATCAAATCCATGTTCTATGCTCCTAATCTGCACGAAGTCATCAAATTTTCAAATTCCGTCAGGGACAAATTATAATTTTTTCAAATTCGTAACTCACATTTCGTCACTATCTTTGCACCAAATAAAATTGTCATGATTCAGCGCATTCAATCCATTTATCTCGCTATCGCCATTATTCTTCTGTCTATCGTTGCGGTCGGAGCAGATGTTTTCCATTTTGTAGGGAAACACTCTTCATTCGTATTTGATTCTTTTGGGATTCAACAAGTGAAAATTGGAAATGGTGAGGGACTAATGATGGTGAGCAAATACCCACTTTACATTGGATTAATCGCTTTGGTGCTTTTGCTTTTCATCACATTGATGGGCTACAAAAATTTGAACCGTCAATTGAAATTGGTGCGCACTGCATTTTATATTTATGTTTTAATGATCATCGGTTTGGTTGTTTTCTCCGTTGTGGGAATTGATGACCTGTCTGATGAACCATTGAAACGCCAGCTAGGCGCTGGTTTCTTTCTGTTCGTTGCAGGATTGCCATTTGTGTTCATGGCCAATCTCTCCATCAAACGTGACAAAGGATTGATCGACTCATTGAACAGACTGCGTTAACATGAATTATTTATCGGTAGAAAATCTCACCAAATCGTTTGGTGACAGGCTTATTTTTGGTGACCTGACCTTTGGAATTGATCAAGGCCAAAAAGTAGCCATCGTCGCGAAGAACGGAAATGGTAAAACGACGCTGTTGCGCTGCTTAATGGGACTTGAGGACTACGATAGTGGTCGTGTCGTGTACAGAAATGACATCCGCGTGGCGTTCATGGAGCAAAGTGAAAATTTGGACGATACACATACGATCTTCGAAGCGGTTTTTTCTCATGATCTTCCCGAGCTACAAATTGTAAAGAAATACAACAAAGCGCTGCGTGATGGTGACGATGAAGCGGTGAATGCCTGTTATGATGAATTGACGGAGCTCAATGCGTGGGACATGGAGGTGAAGGTAAACCAAATCCTCTCTGTGCTGAAATTGGACAATACCGACTTGTTGATTGGCAGTCTTTCCGGTGGACAAAAGAAGCGTGTGGCTTTGGCTCAAGTTCTTGTCGCTGAAGCAGATTTCTTGATTCTTGATGAGCCAACAAACCACCTTGACCTCGATATGATTGAGTGGCTGGAGGAATACCTATCAAAGTCTAAATCAACCATTTTGATGGTAACGCACGACCGTTACTTCTTGGAAGTGGTGTGTGATACCATTTACGAATTGGAAGACCGCACCATTTATAAGTACAAAGGGAATTTCTCTTACTACTTAGAGAAAAAAGCAGAACGTCAAGAGCAATTGTCATCAACCATTGACAAGGCCCGTAATACATTCAAGAAAGAACTCGATTGGATTCGTCGTCAACCTAAAGCACGCGGTACGAAACAAAAAGCGCGTGTCGATTCCTTTCAGGACATCAAGAAGGTGGCGAGTCAACGGATTGATGAGGATGAAATTGACATTCCAGTAAAAATGGAACGATTAGGCACTAAGATTCTCGAGTTGCACAAAGTAGGGAAGTCCTTCGGGGAGAAGGTTATTTTGGACGGATTTACCTACAATTTTCAGCGCAAAGAACGCTTAGGGATTGTGGGGAATAATGGTACAGGAAAATCGACTTTTCTGAATATCATTCAAAGTCGTGAAGAGGCCGATCGCGGTAAAGTCGTAACGGGTGAAACGGTGGTCTTTGGTTACTATTCACAAGAATTGATCAAAGTGGATGAGGATAAAAAAGTCATCGATGTCATTCGCGATATTGCTGAATTTATTCCGTTGGAGAAGGGTAAACAGCTTTCTGCCGCGCAGTTCTTGGAGAAATTCCTGTTCGAACGAAACATGCACTACAACTTTGTGCACAAGTTAAGCGGTGGAGAGAAGCGTCGCTTAAAGCTTATGACGGTGCTGATGTCAAACCCGAACTTTTTGATCTTGGATGAGCCAACCAATGACTTAGATATCTTCGTGATGTCGGTCCTGGAAGACTATCTCCGCACCTTTGAAGGGTGTTTGATTGTTGTCTCCCACGACCGTTACTTCATGGATAAAATGGTGGATCACCTTTTTGTATTCGAAGGCGCAGGGGCGATCAAGGACATCATTGGGAATTACACCGAATACCGCAAGCAAACGGCTGTTGATTATAAGAAAGAAAAGCAAGAAGCGAAGGATGGTGCGCCTGCTGAAAAGGTGAGAGTAACGCAACTGTCAACATCTTCAGACAAACCTGCTGAAAAACGGAAATTGACCTTCAAGGAAAAGGAAGAATTTAAAGTGCTTGAAAAGGACATGGAATCCTTGGAAGGGGAGAAACTGGTGCTCACTGAAAAACTATCCGATGCATCGCTGTCCAATGAAGAACTCATGAACGCGGGAAACCGACTTTCAGAAGTGGTGGCTAAACTAGATTTTGTTACGGACCGTTGGTTGGAATTGTCTGAGTTTGTGTAAAGGATCAATTAAAAATTTAGAATGAAGAATGAATGAATTATTTCATCCCTTCTAAATGAATTAAATTCCCGTTCATCATCGAATAGACCGTTACGAGATGAAATGCTGCGATCAATAAATTGCAAATAACAATCGGGTTTTTAATGCTTTTCACGGTAAAAGGGCTAAGCACTTTGTAGATAATTTGCATCACAAACAGTCCAAATGCGAGTTTGAGATCTGTGATAAAAAGCAAGGCAACGGAAGCCATTAAAATCGTCAGATAAATAGCAAGTAAGATTCCGCGCGCTGGCGTAAAAATCCCTGCGGCAAATTCCATATGTTTATAATTCACAAGCAGTGTGATACATACGGGGATGAGTACAAAAATATTCAATAGGAGTGAAGCGGTGACCATAATGAATCGGTAAGTAGCTTTTTGAGAAAAGCTTAACGTTAGAAAAAAAAATGTGCGTTAAAATGTCGATTAATTGATCAAAGAAAACAGCTTTCCACTTTGATTGACAAGATTCATTTTCAAGGTGAAGCGAATTTTCTCGCCATACTTCCCACCGTTGAATGAATCGTTCAATTCTTTGCTCATCCAAATCGGGAAATACACACCGAGCACTTTTCCAAGCCGGACTGCCATTCCAGTATTGATCGCTGTATTCACAGAGAAACCATTGGAAAAGGCACCAAAATCGGCATAGATGCCAAAGATGCCGAATGTTGGAATTGGGAGTTGGAAATATACATTGGTGGTGGCCATCCAATTGTAGGTGGTTCCGTAACCAGAGGTGCTTTTAAACCCTCCCATGTTTTCATTCCGCTGTTGCGACCACATGCCTGCTTGAGGTCCTCTGGCAAAGTAGTAGTCCTCGAAGAAAAGATCTTGGGCTCCATTCGTTCCACTTAGTGAAAGTCCGTAAGGATCATTCATGGCGATAGGCGCGGCTGTAAAGCGGTTCATGCGTCCCACAAATCCTCGGATTTCAATCCAACGCTTCATAGAATAACGTGCATAGCGGTAGGCATAGTTCACTTCACCCATGGTACGATTGACCCACTGTCCACCACGCAAACGCAAAAGTTCTTGACGCACTTGAATAGTGAATTTGTGATCCGGATAGCTTAGGTTCAAATCGTATTTGGCAAAGCCACCTGTATAGCTCAGCACTTGCTCCTCAGGTGAGGAAAAAGTGCCTTTAGCGATTCCTTGGACTTGAATGGTTTGTGTCAAAGGGCTGTTTTTCAATCGATTTCCAATCTTCGCAATCCAATACGGAGAAATGGCGAGATATACCCCGTATTGTTCACGTGTTGTTGCTTGGTTGTCGTTCTTGAATGATTTCAAGGATAAACCAAATTTAGATTGTTTCAATCCTGTTGCGGGAAGGCACGTATAAGCCAATTCAGCAATGCCAGAAACCATGTTTCGGCCTACGGAATACATTGGAGCAAGCAAGTATTGAAATTTATTGAAGGGCAATGCCATGTTGTGGAATGCGCCACCAACCATGAATTTATCATAGGCATTTCCAGCGACGATAGGCGTCCAATAAATGGTATTGCGTTGAGGGTTATTGTCACCAATCAAAAATTCCATATTGACCTTCTCGACTTTTCCAAACAATCCTTTGGCATGCCAATAGTTGTTGTCGCGGTAAATTTCTGGTAAATCATTTCCTACATCGATGCGCACTTCGCGGGCATCAGGGGTAAGGAGCTGAACCGTTGAAGTGCGTGCTGCATTCGGTTCACCCCATTTTGTTTCTAACACATCGTCACCACTGATTACGCTCACTTCAATGGGACCGTTTACTTGACCAACATTCCTAACTTTTATTGTGGTGCCATTGTCATCCGTTTTGACACCTTTAATTTTATAGTCAACATGTTTGGTTGTTTGGATTAAATCGACAAAAAGCCAGGATAAATCTTTCCCAGAAACGCGTTCAAGTGTTGCTCTCATATCCTCCGGTTGGGGATGTTTAAATTTCCATTCTTCGAAATAGGCATGCATGCCTTTATCAAACAATTCTTCTCCGAGGTAATCTTTCAAATAGTAAAAGACCAAACCAGTTTTTCCATACATGATGGTGGCATAATTCGCTTGGGTGAAGTCCGCTGAATGGGTTTCTATGGGCTGGTCTTCACCGAAACTTGCTGTCAAGCGGTAGAAGAAATCAGATTGGTCGTGGTGATCCAACTCATCAAAATGAAAGCGACCGTTCAACACCATATCAGACAGACGCGTGTTGTCAGGATATTTCGTTTGCACATAGCGAATTTCATTCAAGGTATTCATTCCTTCGTCCATCCAACCGTGCACGCGCTCATTGGACCCGAGAATTCCATAAAACCAGTTGTGACCCACTTCGTGAACAATAACCACTTCCAGTTCTTCCGCTGAACTTGCATTGCCAATCACGGTGATATTTGGATATTCCATACCACCTCCTGC
>CANGIC010000182.1 GCA_947453795.1 Flavobacteriales bacterium | reverse complement strand
CTTGTAACTCGTAACTCATAACTCGTAACTTATAACTCATAACTCACATCATGTCATTCGACCCAAACGGAGTTGGTATTTCCAACGGTAACATATTCGGTTTTCCAGTAACGGAAGAAGAGGCAGATATCGTCATAATTCCTGTTCCTTGGGACGCGACCGCTTCGTACGGTAAAGGTGCAAGTGATGGTCCTCAAGTGATTTTGGATGCATCGACACAGCTGGATTTTTATCACCCTAAATTGGAAAATGCGTTTCAAACCAATGTGTTCATGACGCCTATTCCTGAAGATTGGAAGAAGATTAATGATGAACTTTGCGAAAAGGGATTGGATTACATTGCCTTTTTGGAAGAAGGAGGTGATTTGTCAGAGAACAGCGAATTTCAAGCGGTTGTCAACGAAATCAATGAAACGCAACTGGCATTAAAAGAGAATCTGCGCGAACGGGCATTGGAACTCATGAAAGTTGGGAAGATGGTTTGCGTTCTCGGTGGTGAACATTCCACTCCTCTAGGGCTGCTGCATGCTTTAAATGACAGGTACGCTGATTTTGGCATTCTACAGATCGATGCGCATGCCGATTTGCGCGATGCCTACGAAGGATTTCAGCAATCGCACGCCAGCATCATGTTCAATGCCTTGAAAGAATGCAATAACCTCTCTAAACTAGTTCAGGTCGGTATTCGGGACATCGCACAATCTGAAGTTGACCTAATAACCAAACATGCATCTCGGATTACTACATTTTTTGATTGGGACATCAAAGAAGCGGGTTACCGTGGCATGAATTGGGCACAACAGGTGGAGAACATCATAGGTGAATTGCCCCACAATGTCTATATTTCTTTTGACATCGACGGACTTACACCCGAACTTTGTCCACACACAGGCACACCTGTGGCGGGAGGATTCAAACTGGAGGACATCAGCTATTTGCTTTTTAAAGTGGCTGAATCAGGCCGGAAAATCATTGGTTTCGATTTGAACGAAGTTGCTCCGGGTCCAGTTGGTGATTGGGACGCCAATGTAGGTGCACGCGCCTTGTGGCATTTGGTATGCGCTACGGAGAAAAATCGTCGTATTTTAGCGCAAGATTCACGTTAACACCTCGTAACACAAATGACACCTTTATCGCTGACTCATAAAATTGGTCGTGTACTATTGATCTGCGCTTTTGCAGGATTGGTTTACACACTTTTTCGCATGTATCAGTTGGATGTTATTACACCTTACGGCATTCAGAGTATCCTCTTCTTTAATGCCTTTGTCGTCTTTCTTTCTTTGGTGTATCTCGAAAAGTCACCTCGAGTGCTGCACTGGATTGCTGGAATTGTGGCACTCTTTAGCATCTCCCTTTCTGCACTGTGCTACTTCAATCACCAGTTATTGCCTGTGTATTGGAATTTCATCTTCTTGTCTACAGCAACAGTCATTACACTCACGATGGTCGAGCGACTTCGAAAGAAGAGAGGGACTTTCGCCCGATTATCTCTTGCCCTTTGCCTCCTCACCTTGTTTGCCTTGGGATTCATTTTACTTGCAAAAAACAAGGGGGAATTTATCCATCCACTTTTTATGCTGTTGGCTATTGGCTCCACCCTCCTCGCAGCTATTGCCGTTGTTTTCTATGGGCGAAGAGATCAATCAACGAAAGTTCCGTAACCCTTAAGTCGTGATTTCCAATAGTCGGAGGAATCAATTGCTGTGCGAATGACGCCTTGAGAAGAACTGGCATGAATCATCACAACGGGCTCCCCTTTTTCAGAGATGACCATTCCGACATGCGAAACTCCTGATCCGTTGTCAAAAAACACCAAATCTCCTTTTTGTACTGCCCTTTCTTTGATTTTCTTGCAGGCATTGTATTGATCTACCGCTCGGCGAGGCAGCTCCTTACCCATTGATTTATAGACATAACCGGTAAACCCACTGCAATCAAAACCACTCGGACTTTCCCCTGCCCAGACATAGGGTGTCCCGATGTATTTTTGCGCATATTCGATCAATTTCTGCCGTTCCTTGGAAGCCGTTCCATTGGTTACATCGCTTGCATCGCTTCCCCCTCCACTTCCCTCTGGCACATCGTCAACATGGGGCAGCTTGTCTAAAATTGAATCAATAAACTCCTGAACCTCTGTGAAATCCTTCTTTTTGTCGCTCCGTTTTAAATCCTCGGCCCACGAAATCAAATCGCGTTTTAAAAAAGACAACTCATGCATGTGCGCTGCGCATATCTTCTGGCCATCTTTGTTTTTTAAGAGGGCTAAAAATCGGTTGTGCGCATCGCGCAGCGCTGAGGGGTGTACCTTTCTCCAACGGTCATTTTGTACCAATTGCATCGTCGCCAAAGCGGCGTAGAAGGAAGGAACTTGAGAATAATCGTATTCTGGGTTGTCGAGCAAGTGATTCGCTTTGCGCAGCACCAATTTGTAATGCTTTTGCGCATAATACATTTCCAATTGATCAAACTCCTTCACTTGAGCTTGAGCAAAAACCGAAAGGAATAGAAATACGGTCAGTACCAGTGTTGATTTCATCATGTTCATCGCATTCGAAATAACACATAAAAGCGAAGCATTAAAGACCAGCAATTTGAAAGCTTTACACAGCCGTCTGTTTATTCTTTTAATTAACAAAAATTAAAAGTCCCTGTTATTTAACCAATGCGTAAAGCGTATTTAATGCTACCTTTAATTTCGTCAAAAAACCAGGACTGACTATGAAACGCTTTTTTCTCTTATTGGCATTCGCTCCAAACATACTAACGGCTCAAGTCGATCCGTCCAAAGTAGCTACCACACAGAAATTCGATGAAGTATTGACTTTTGTCAATCAATTGTATGTCGATCCCGTGAACGATCAGAAACTAACCGACGAAGCGATCATTGCGCTCTTAGAGAAGCTTGATCCCCACTCCACCTACATTTCGAAAGAAGAAGTCAACGAGGCGAATTCATCCATCAATGGAAGCTTCGTCGGCATCGGTATTCGCTTTCAAATTTTAAAAGACACCTTGATGGTTGTAGCCACTATTCCAGGCGGACCTTCCGAGAAATTAGGTATCTTGCCTGGCGATAAAATCACGAAAATTTCTGATGTGAATATTGCTGGCATTGGGCTAAAAAACAATCAGGTACGTGAGAAATTATTGGGTGAGTTGGGAACGAAGGTAAAGATTGAAATCCAACGAAAGAATATGCGTAAGCCCATGGATTTTGTCATCACTAGAGATAATATTCCAATCAACTCCGTGGATGCGGTATATATGGTGGCGCCAGAGATTGGATACATCAAGTTAAATAGCTTTTCACGATCTTCCATGGAAGAGGTCGAAAAGGGAATTGCGGATCTAAAACGTCAAGGCATGAAGCACCTTGTCTTTGACCTTCAAGGAAATGGTGGTGGATTGTTGGACGCCGCACAGAAATTGGCCGATGAGTTTCTTTCAGGAGACAAATTAATTGTTTACTCTGAAGGACGTGCCCAACCGAGAAGCAATTTGAAAGCGTACCGCACAGGAAAATGGGAAGATGGACAGTTGATCTTGTTAACAGATGAATATTCTGCTTCGGCAAGTGAAATCTTGTCAGGCGCCATTCAGGACTGGGACCGCGGATTAATCGTGGGTCGCCGTAGCTTTGGGAAGGGCTTGGTGCAACGACCAATCGACTTAACCGATGGATCCCAAATTCGCTTAACGATTGCGCGATATTACACGCCTGCAGGTCGCTTCATTCAAAAACCTTATGACGATATGGAGGCCTATGAAAATGATTTGACGCAACGCTACCTAAATGGAGAATTCTCCCATGTGGATTCCATTAAACTACCCGATTCATTGAAGCACCAAACATTGCTTTCGAAACGTACGGTTTACAGTGGTGGTGGAATCATGCCAGACATCTTCGTACCGATCGATACTTCAGAAATCACAGATTACTTCCGCGATTTAGTCCAAGGTGGTCATGTGATGAGTTTCTCCCTGGAATATGTGGACAAGCACCGCGACAAGATGTTGGTCTCCTACCCTACTTTTGCAGATTTTAAGGCAAATTTTGTAATGGATGACAAATTCATGAATGAATTCTTTGACTTTGTGAAAGCTGCTGATCCAAAATTGGAACGGAATGACGCCCAATATGAAACTTCAGAGAAACTATTGAAGATGCGTATCAAAGCGAATCTAGCGCAAGACATTTGGGGCTACGATGAGTTTTACGAGATTTTCAATGAATCCAATGAAGCACTCGTTCGCGCCGTTCAAGCCATTCAAAACGGTGAAGCAAAAAAAATGGGCATTCGCTTTTAAGAATGTGAATCAGATTTAACTTTGTAAAAAAAGACCATGAAACGTATATTCACTTTTGCACTTTGTTCCCTAATGATCGCGTCATGTGGTTCAGATGCTGGAAATGATAAAAATGCTGAAGTAGGTTCTGCCATTGAAGCGGATGAAGCCAGTGAAGCAGATTTGAAGAAAGAACTAGCTGACATTGACCGCGAGGAACGAGAGCTTCAAAAAGCAGAAGAAGCGTCTATCACTTCCATGTCTTTTGATAAGTTGAAAATTGACTTCGGAAAAATAAAAGAAGACTCCGAAAATGCCGCCACCTTCATTGTGACCAACACTGGAAAAAATCCCTTAATCATTCAGCGTGTGGATGCCAGCTGCGGATGCACAACGGCCAAGAAACCGGAAAAACCGATCCTTCCGGGTAAATCGGATAAAATTGAAGTGGTATTTCACCCGAAAGTTGGTCAGCTTGACACGCAAGAAAAAACGGTCACGGTCACTGCGAATACGGATCCTAGTATCGTTGTGTTGAAGATCAATGCTTTTGTGGTTAAGGGGTAGTAGAATTTGATCACGGAGGGAATTTGATCCCGGGGGGAATTCAAAATTTGATCCTTTCAGGAATTTGTTCCTTTCAGGAATTTGATCCCGGGGGGAATTCAAAATTTGATCCTTTAAGGAATTTGTTCCTTTCAGGAATTTGATCCCGGGGGGAATTCAAAATTTGATCCTTTCAGGAATTTGTTCCTTTCAGGAATTTGATCCCGGAGGGAATTCAAAATTTGATCCTTTCAGGAATTTGTTCCTTTCAGGAATTTGAT
>CANGIC010000181.1 GCA_947453795.1 Flavobacteriales bacterium | reverse complement strand
TGTTTGATGTGGAACTCGAACGGACCTTTACCTTTTCTGTTCCAGGTATTGTTTCTTCCTATCCTGCTCGTTTTAAAACGGCTGTGGCGACAAATGCACGCGTTTCTGCGGGTTCGCTGCAGCAATATTCGGTGAATGGAACTGTCCTTGCTCAATCGTCGCTTCCTTCGACTTCTGAAGATTTTGTGCAGTCAACAAGCAATATGACACTGAGTAATCCTTCGGCATCATTGCCTTTCAAAATTGCGGTGACTCAAAACTCACCCAGCATGCAGGTTTACCTCGATCGCATTTTGCTCAATTGCCGTCGCGCGCTGAGTTTTACGGGGAGTCAAATGAATTTCCGGGATTTGACTTCTATTAGCGCTGGAAATGTGGTTGCATTTTCCATGAACAACTTTCCTGCACAAGGATTTGTTTGGGATGTCACAGACCGCCATGCGCCAAAGAAAATGACCGGCACACTGTCCCTTGCGGTATATACTTTCTTGGCTCACACCGATTCTTTGCGCGAATTTGTTGCGGCGAACAATGCCTCCTTTTTAAGCCCTCAATTGGTGGGACCTGTCACTGCTCAAAATTTACATGCATTGCCACAGGCCGATTATCTTATCGTCACCAATGCCTTGTTTATTGGTCAAGCTGAACGTTTGGCTGATTTGCACCGGGCCAATGGAATGATTGTACACGTGGTGACCACAGATCAGGTGTACAATGAATTCAGTTCTGGAATGCCTGATCCTACAGCAATTCGAATGTTTGCCAAAATGTTTTACGACAGAGGAGCAATTGATCCTACTACACGACCTAAATACCTACTGCTCTTTGGCGACGGAACCTACGACCCGAAAAATCGGGTGGCCAACAACAACAATTACGTCATCACCTACCAATTTCCAAACGGTGAAAGTCATTCTGCTTCGCTTGTAACGGACGATTACTTTGGAATGCTGAGTGACAATGATGCCATTACTGCAGTGGACTTGATGGACATTGGCGTGGGGCGCTTGTTGATTTCGGACGAACAAATGGCGAAGCAACAGGTGGATAAAATTGAACATTACCTTAAAAATGGCTCTTCACTCTTTAGCGAAAATACCAGCTGCTCGACTGCGGGTGAAACCTCTACCTTTGGTGATTGGCGTCAAAATTACATTCAAATTGCGGACGATGAAGAGGACGGGTATTTTGTGAAATACGACTGCGAACCACAATACGAATATGTGAAGAGCAACCACAATGAAATGAATTGTGACAAACTATATCTCGATGCCTATCCCCAGCAAACAAGTGCGGGTGGTCAAAGATACCCCGATGTCTTTGATGGTATAACAAAACGAGTTGAACGGGGAGCTTTGATTGTCAACTATGTCGGTCATGGAGGTGAAACAGGGTTAGCACAAGAGCGCGTGGTATCGGTGCCGCAAATTCAAGATTGGAAAAATATCAATCGATTGAACCTTTTTGTTTCTGCGACGTGTGAGTTTACCCGATTCGATGATCCGGAGCGCGTTTCAGCGGGTGAATGGGTATCCTTGAATCCGTTTGGAGGGTCCATCGCGCTGATGACAACCACGCGATCTGTTTTTTTCGGGGTGAATTCAAGTACAGGAGATGCCTTCTTTAACAACGTATTTGAACGTGACGCGGATAGTTTGCCGAAATCCTTGGGTGAAATCATGCGCCTGACGAAAAATGCGGCCATTCAGAATGACAACAAACGCAGCTTTATTCTCATTGGAGATCCAGCATTACATATTGCTTTGCCTCAATTGAAGGTGGTGACAGACAGTGTGAATGGCGTAGCCCCTGCATTGGCTATAGATACCCTTCGTGCGCTCAGCAAAGTGACCATTAAAGGCCATCTTGAGGATTACAACGGAAATGTATTGAACGGATTCAACGGCGTTTTATCCCCGTCAATTTTTGATAAAATCAAGGAAATACAAACCTTGGGGCAGGATCCCGATTCTCCCGTTATTTCGTTTGAAGTGCAGCGAAGCATTATTTATAAAGGAAAAGCCACTGTTGCTGATGGACATTTTACCTTTTCTTTTATTGTGCCAAAAGACATCAATTACTCCTTCGGAGAAGGAAAAATCAGTTACTACGCGAACAGTTCGACCACGGATGCGGGCGGATTTGATACCCGACTTGTCGTTGGTGGAATCAATCCAAATGGCATCTCAGATGACCAAGGTCCAGACATTGACCTATTTTTAAATGCAGAAGAATTTGTAAATGGGAGTACCACCGACCAAACTCCAGTGTTGATGGCTAACCTTTTCGATGAGAACGGAATCAATACGGTCGGTAACGGAATTGGTCACGATTTGGTGGCAATCTTGGATGGCAATCTTGAAAATCCAATTGTGTTGAACGATTATTACACGGCGAACTTGGATTCGTATCAGTCGGGTAAGTTGCGGTTTAACATGACTGAATTGAGTATTGGAAAACATACGCTCACCTTGAAAGTGTGGGATGTCAATAACAATTTATCACAATCAACGATAGAGTTTTATGTTCAGCCAGATCAAACGGTGGCGTTGAATCATGTCTTAAATTATCCGAACCCATTTACAACGCATACCGAGTTCTATTTTGAACATAACCAGGTCTGTTCCGAATTGGATGTCCAAATTCAAATCATGACAGTTTCCGGAAAATTAGTGCGGTCAATCAATGAAATGGTCAAGACAGAAGGGTTTAGATCTCAAGGTATTCCGTGGGATGGAAGGGATGATTTTGGGGATCAATTGGCAAAGGGTGTATATATCTATACACTAAAGGTTAGGACACCCGATGGCACTGTTGCGGATAAAACGGAAAAATTGGTTCTTTTAAAATAAGGGGTTTTTGCCCGTCATTTTAAGTATATTTGTAAGTCAAACAAAAAACAACATGAATAAAAAGCACTTGGCGTCTGCCATTTTTGGATTCATTTCTCTCTCCGCATTGGCTCAGCCAACAGGAGGTACAACGACAAATGATCTTCAGTTGAATACCATTACTACGGCAGTGCCATTCATGGCAATAACGCCAGATTCTCGCGCTGGGGGTATGGGAGATGCTGGTACAGCATTGAGTGCAAATGCCAATTCACTGTACTGGAACACCTCCATGCTTACATTCGCAAAGGAGAAGTCTGAGTTGTCGTTGTCGTACACACCATGGTTGCGCCAATTGACCAACGATATCCACCTTTCATACCTTTCAGGGTACTATAAATTAAATGATCGCCACACCGTTGGTGGTGCCTTGCGCTATTTTAGCTTGGGTGAAATTACCTTCACGGATGCCTCTGGAAACGTGATCCGTAATGATAAACCGGCTGAATTTGAATTGACGGGTGGCTATGCTTTCCGCTTGGGACAAAAAACAAGTATTGGGATCAATGGAAAATTTGTGTATTCAAATTTGACAGGTGGTCTTACCGTAGCTGGGGTAAATACGAAAGCAGGGGTTGCCGGAGCTACTGACCTTTCATTCACCTATTTTGACGATGAATTGAGAGTAGGAGGAAGAGATGCTGCTTATACGTTTGCGGTCACTTTGAATAACATTGGAAATAAAATCGCTTACTCTGCTTTAAACGGAACACGCGATTTCTTGCCAATGAACTTGAAAATTGGAAACTCCTACAAAATGGAGTTGGATAAATACAACAATATCGTATTTGCCTTAGACCTTCAAAAATTAGTTGTTCCAACGCCAGCGTATTACGATTATGTGGATTTGAATGGTAATGGTGTTACTGAGGCGAGTGAATATACTATGCTATCTGGAAAAAACAATGACGTTGGTGTAATTGGTGGATTGGTGCAGTCGTTCTACGATGCGCCCGGGACATTAGTGAAAGACGATGCCGGAAACTACATTCAAAACGCTGACGGGACTTACCAAGTAGCCAAAGGAAGCCGATTCAAAGAAGAATTGTCAGAAATCAACATTGCTTTGGGTACAGAATATTGGTACAACAACGTTCTTGCTATTCGTGCAGGGTATTTTTACGAAAACAAGAACAAAGGGAATCGTCAGTATTTTAATGCGGGTATCGGTTTCCGTTACAACATGTTTGGAATCGATATTTCTTATTTGGCAGCTGTTAAACGCCAAAGCCCCTTGGCAAATACATTGCGATTCACACTTCGTTTGTACTTGGGTAGCAAAGCGAAAAACACCAGCGGCGACAGCAATCCTGAATAAATCATGCGTATTCGTATTGGATTTGGGGTAGATGTACACCAACTTTCTTCTGAAAAAGAATTGTTCATTGGTGGAATGAAGATTGAATCCGATCTCGGAGCCGTCGGTCATTCCGATGCTGATGTCCTGCTTCATGCGATTTGTGACGCCCTGCTTGGCGCAGCAAACCTCAGAGACATTGGCTTTCATTTTTCCGATACAGATCCGCAATACAAAGGAATAGATTCAAAAATTCTGCTGGAACGTGTGTATGTTTTGCTCCGCGAAAAGGGATATTCGATTGGTAATCTGGATTGCACTGTGATCCTCGAAAAACCGAAGTTAAATCCACATATTCCTGAAATGCAAGCCATTATTGCCTCTATCTTGAAAGTAGATGTGGATGATGTATCCATAAAGGCAACAACACACGAAAAAGTGGATTCCTTTGGCGAACGCAAAGCGGTGAAAGCTTATGCTTCTTGTCTTCTTATGAAATAAGCGTTTTTGCTATTTTTACACAATATTTACTGCGATGAAAATTAATCCCGACTACAACAGCCAGGAGAAACTCTTGGAACTTTACAATAAGCCCCTGCTCGAATTGGTGTTTGAAGCGGCAACAGTACACCGTCAATTTCATGACCCACGCGAAGTGCAAATGTCATCGCTCCTGAGCATTAAAACAGGTGGATGTCCGGAAGATTGTGGTTACTGTCCCCAGGCAGCGCGATACCATACGGATGTGGAAGCACATAAATTGATGTCCGTGGAAACGGTCATTGAACAAGCTACAAACGCTAAGGCGAATGGATCTTCGCGTTTGTGCATGGGCGCTGCATGGCGTGAAGTGCGCGACAACAAGGATTTCGATACTGTGGTGGAAATGGTCCAAGCCGTTAACGACCTCGATATGGAGGTATGCTGTACCTTGGGCATGCT
>CANGIC010000180.1 GCA_947453795.1 Flavobacteriales bacterium | reverse complement strand
ATTTCCAAATTCACGTCTTAAAGTGCTGAGTATTGAAGGCCAGTTTCTGGCTCTTCGTTTCCATGTTTTTTCATTGGTTTTTAGGGTTAAAAATAACATTTTGATTAAGGCGTCATCATTGATAATAGCACCTTTAGTCTTTGTAGTTTTGCGCATTAGTCGGTGCAGCGCTTCCACAGCATTTGTGGTATAAATCATTCTTCTGATGTCAGCAGTAACTCATAACTAATAACTCGTAACTTTTTAAGTCCAAGTCTTTTGTCCTTCAGCGCAGCGGTCTTTTGTCAGCAGTAACTCATAACTAATAACTCGTAACTTTTTAAGTCTTTTGTCCTTTTTCGCTCGTCGCACGAAGTAAGATTTTCCCACTCAGCGTTCAAAACAAAAAATCCTGCTTTAAGGCAGGATTTTTAGATTCTTAGTATTCATCTTCGTTGAAGAGAAAGTCTTCCTGTGAGGGGTAATCAGGCCAAATTTCTTCAATACTCTCGTAAATATCTCCTTCATCCTCAAGGTCCTGTAGGTTTTCAACTACCTCAAGTGGCGCCCCAGCGCGGATGGCGAAGTCAATCAATTCGTCTTTCGATGCCGGCCAAGGTGCATCTTCTAAGTAGGATGCCAATTCAAGTGTCCAGTACATTATCCTTTGTGTTAAATGGTTATTTTGCGCAAAAATAGATTTTATTTCTTTTGTTCCAAATTTAGAAGCCAAAAGTTTAAAACTATTTTCACTATTTCCTTCTTTTGCTTACATGCGGGGTTTCCAAGGTTGTTCCTCCACCTGAAGATCTTGGCTTATTTTTCGGGATAAAACAAAGAGGTAATCACTCAAGCGATTGACATATTTCATCACGATGTCCGCTACAAACTCATGGGCATGCAAGTCCACAATGATCCGTTCTGCCCGTCGACATACACAGCGTGTGACATGACAAAAAGAGACCGATTGATTTCCGCCGGGTAAAACGAAAAATCGCATTTCGGGCAACTGACTGTCCATTTCGTCCATCCATTTTTCAAGCTGTTCAATATCACTTTCCAAGAGATCTGGGATTTTCATGTTTGATTTTTCAGGATCTGAGGCCAAGCTGGAACCAATGGTAAACAGCCGATCTTGTATTTCAATGAGTTGTGGAAAAAACTGAGCATCGATTGCTTGGTCACGCATAACGCCAATCCATGAATTCAATTCATCAATAGTGCCATAGGCCTCAATCCGCAATGAACTTTTTGGAACGCGCGTTCCGCCAATTAACCCTGTATTCCCTGAATCTCCTTTTTTTGTATAAATTTTCATAGTTCTTTTTTCAAATTTTCCAATTGTTGCTGTAATTCAGCGATGCGTTGTTTTTTACCGTTTAATCGTATATTCTGAGCGGTCTCGGTGTAATAGCGGTGAACGTTTACCAGATAGCGCAATTGAAATTCAATCCATTCGACATCCGTCATGTGGGTATTGTTGTTTTCTAGTTCGAGTCTCAACTTATTGGCAATGGTATAATAATCAGCCCTTCCCAAATAATCGTGGTCGGCATCGCACATGATTTGCGCCAACAACGTTTGGGGTTCTTGGTGAGATTCTGTTGCCCGAATCATGTCCGAAATAAGTGCAATCTGGTCGTCTGAATAGCCGAATTTCGGCAAGTAGCTTTGCGCCATTTGTATCGCAAATTCTTCGTTGTGATGGTATTGAAGCATAAATCCGGTATCGTGATACAAGGCCGCTGTGCGCAAAAGGAGGATGTCATCTTCATTAATCCCTTCCAACCGCGCATAGCGCTCGGCAGCTTTTTCTACATTTAAAGTATGTGATATATCGTGATATATCACATCTTCCGGAAGCAGTGCTTTGAGTCGGTTCACAACATCATGACGCATGTGTTCAAAATCGATTGCTGTAAGTCCACAATGCACACGAAGTGAGGTGGAAGCAATTTTTCCTTCGCCATACAGACAATACTCATTTTTCAGTTCTTTCAAATAGAACATGTCAATATTCCCGCCGCGCTTGTGAATGGGGATTGCTCCCCGAGACTCCAATTCGAAGTATGTTTGGATTTTCTCGGCAATTGTTGAGGTTACCGTTATGCAGCCAGGATCTGACCCTTGCTCAGCACGCGCGGCAATGTTCACCGTATCTCCCCAAACGTCAAAACTTATTTTATTCGTTCCAATGATACCTGCTACCAAAGGTCCCATGTGTAACCCTATGCGAATTTCCCAAAAATCGCGATTCAATGCCTTGGCAATGTCGCGTTCGTTGATCATTAAATCTCTTATTTCCAATGCGGCAAGACAAGCACGCACCGCTGGCTCTTGCACATCTTCGGTCACTCCGCCGATGGCCATGTAGGCATCACCAATCGTCTTGATTTTTTCCAGCTTGTAGCGCCGCATGATTTCGTCAAACTGAATGAAATAATATTCAAGGTTTTTTAGCAAACGAATGGGTTTCATCTTCTTCGCTTTGACAGAGAAATCAATGAAATCAGTAAACAGAACTACGCCATTTTCAATCCGTTTAGGTGAGAATTTATTGTGTGTGTTTAAGTCGTGCAATACCGTGGTTGGGAAGATATTACTTAACAACTGGTTTATCCTTAAGTCCTTGTAGTACAAATTTTTGAAAACATCTATTTTCGCTTTGACTAAGGTCGGATTCAAAGGGAAGGTGATGAAATCAATAACGCCATGGTTGTGGCCTTTAATTAGTCGTGTGCCTGCTTCAGGGTCCGCAGTAAGTGCAATTTTATAAAGGGTATTCAACCCAACAAGTGCATTGATCTCAACAAGCAGTTCAGCAGGAGTTAGACCTAAATCATCGATGTTAATGAGGAGGATACCGATTTCTTTTTGTTGCAGAATAGTGGTTCCCTCTTGCAAAGAGTGGGCAAAGAGAATGTTGTTGCCACCACCCGAAAGGATTTCCTTCAATCCGCGTCGGTGCTGATCAATGTTGTCAATTATAAGAAGGTTGATAAAGCGCTCCATTCACTGTGAAATCAGTATAAATGTAGCCAAATAAGAACAAATGTCGGCTTGTAATGGGAAGAATCAGTGCAAATTCGCTAAAACATCTGCAATAGACCTTTCGGAACCGGTAAATTCGAGGATGCGCTGAATGACTCTGTCCACCACCGCATCGGGACAAGACGCACCTGAGGTGAGGATGATGGTGGGGACTTTGGACGCACTCGACAGAAAATCCGTATGGCTGTTCGTCAATTTAGTATGGATGTTAAAGGAGTGAATTTCGTTCGAATTCAGTAGCTCATTTTCAGATTCAATAAAATAGGTTGTAAACTTCTGTTCGAGTAATTCCACCAGATGGGTGGTATTGGAACTGTTGTGACCACCAACAACAATGGCAAAATCGGCGTCAACCTCCATGAGTCCATAGGTGGCAGATTGATTGTCATTTGTGGCATAACATAAGGTGTCTCGGGTATCAGCGATGTGATTTTTGAGTTCACTTTCCCCAAATTTTTGAATCATCACATCTCTCAAATAGTCCGTGATTTCTTGGGTTTCGGTAGCTAACATCGTAGTTTGATTCACGACACCAATTTTACTTAAGTCATTTTCAAAGGAGAAATTAGCCGTGTATTTTCCGTCAAAAAAATGGTGAAAATCAGCGGCTGTACAATGTCCCAAGATGGCTTCCCCTAGGAATTTCGCTTCAACCATGTCTTTTACAATCAAAGCGGGAGAATTTTGCGCACTGTGTGAAAATGTAGCGCGCGTTTCTTCGTGGTTGTATTTTCCGTGAATGATGATGGTATGCTGGTCTTTGCCGAGCTTTTCTGATCGATTCCAAACCTTTTCAACAAAAGGGCAGGTGGTGTTGTAGCGTTCTATATTAACCCCAATCTGTTGAAGTGTATTTTCAATAGCCACGGTGGTTCCAAAGGCAGGGATGAGCACCACATCCTCAGACGATAATTCACTCCAAGGAATGATTTGTGTTCCATTCGTGTCTTGAAGAAAGCGAATACCATTGTCCAAAAGGTCGGCATTTACCGCTGGGTTGTGAATCATTTCTGAAATCAAAAAAATGCGTTTCCCAGGATTTTCGCTGATGGCTTTGTACGAGATTTCAATGGCATTTTCTACACCATAGCAAAAACCAAAATGCCGTGCGATGTAAAAGCGTACCAATCCAAAGTCCAATAAAGTGGGCGTGAAGTCTTTCTTGCGCGGGTCACTTTCCTTGCGAAAGGACTTCACCTTACTGATGATGGGCGACTTGTAAAAAGCTGGAATTTCGAATTGTTTCATTGCTTGTTTAACACTTAAGGAGTCGGTTTGTTCGTGCTTACTCGTTCCAAAACGAGAATGTCATTTTTGTTTGATCGGATCCTAAATTGGTTGGAGTCAATCAACTGCTTCACAATTTCTGATTGCTGTTCAGGGGTTACAGGGTAGGTGCTTCGTGTTGATTGAATCAAAACGATAACTTGTGCATCTTGGATGACTGGAAAATGATAAAGTCGATCACGATTGGCCAGGTGCGGTCCAAAACAAGGTGAGGTGGAGATAGGAATATGGTCTGGAATCGATTCAATGACTTTATTGGCATACGCGATGTTCAATCCCCCCGAATCGTAATGTGCCTTTTTCATGAAATCGTGGGTGGTGGCTTCGTACCAAAATGAAGTGCGTTCTTTCAATGTGATAAAATTGACCAATACAGCGAGAAAGGCGGCCGATGACCAAAGCATATAGCGTTGCTTGTCCGTTTTTAATTTGACCGCCAAGTCAATCATAGCCAATGCGATAATGGGCGTGAACTCAATGGAATATTGACCATTGATGCCCCACATTCCCATGTTGTCGGAGAATAGTTTTTGCGCATAAATGGGCACCAACATCAACAAATAGGCAGGACGCAAGAGAAGGGCAAATCCACCCGATACAAACACTACCCAATGCAGTTCTTTCTTTATGCCGAAGGAGAGTGGGTCAGTAAGCTGACTCCAAAAGAGTAGCTTGAAGGTATCAATCGGATGTAGAATGACATTTTTTGCGATTTCAGGGATACTGTTTCCAAGCTTTCCGAAACGCGCAATTTGGTTGAGTGCTTCACCTTGACTTAGACCGGGCATTATCTTCGAAACAACAATGTAGAAGTAAACAAT
>CANGIC010000179.1 GCA_947453795.1 Flavobacteriales bacterium | reverse complement strand
GGTTATGATGCCGATGAAGTCAAAGCCGTTCCCGAAGCACAGCGGAATTTACCGAAATGTTGTCAGCCAAATGGAATGAAGAACCTTTAAGGTCACTATCTTTACTGCTTTACAATTTTCGTCTTTCCTATTTCTTTACTAAATTTGCACCCTAAATCATTTACACGTTAAACATGTCATACCTTTTCACATCAGAATCCGTATCCGAAGGACACCCGGATAAAGTAGCAGATCAGATCTCAGATGCTTTGATCGATAATTTCATGGCCTTCGATCCACAATCAAAAGTGGCATGTGAAACGCTTGTAACGACAGGACAAGTGGTACTCGCTGGAGAAATCAAGACAAATATTTTCTTGGATGTTCAGAAGATCACACGTGAAACGATCAAGAAAATTGGATATACGAAGTCGGAATACATGTTTGATGCTGCATCTTGCGGAATTTTATCTGCTTTGCACGATCAATCGGCGGACATCAACCAAGGAGTTGAGCGCACAAACCCAGAAGATCAAGGTGCGGGTGACCAAGGAATGATGTTCGGATATGCAACGCGCGAAACTGAAAA
The DNA here is from genome assembly GCA_947453795.1 of Flavobacteriales bacterium. Classification (GTDB taxonomy): domain Bacteria; phylum Bacteroidota; class Bacteroidia; order Flavobacteriales_D; family Crocinitomicaceae; genus M0103. Next base: position 4,619 of record CANGIC010000179.1, on the reverse strand, counting down.
TTACATGCCATTGGCTTTGGATTTGGCGCACAAGATTCTACAAGAACTTTCGGAGATTCGCAACAACGAACCAGAATTGATCGCATACCTTCGCCCGGATGCAAAATCCCAAGTAACGATTGAATATTCTGACGACAATGTTCCACAACGCATTGATACCATCGTTGTTTCTACACAGCACGATGATTTCGCCGAAGAAAAGGAAATGCTTGCGAAGATTAAAGCGGACATCATCAGCATCGTAATCCCACGCGTTAAAGCAAAGTTGAAAGCAGAACTTCAAGTATTGTTCAATGACCAAATTACATATCACATCAACCCAACTGGGAAATTTGTGATCGGTGGACCACACGGTGATACAGGTTTAACGGGCCGTAAAATTATCGTTGATACCTACGGAGGGAAAGGTGCTCACGGTGGTGGTGCATTCTCCGGAAAAGATCCATCAAAAGTGGACCGCTCAGCAGCATACGCAACACGTCACATGGCGAAAAACATGGTGGCAGCAGGATTGTGCGATGAGGTACTTGTGCAAGTTTCCTATGCGATTGGTGTTGCAAAACCATGTGGATTGTTCATCGACACAAAAGGAACAGCGAAAGTAGATTTGACGGATGGTGAAATTGCTAAGATCATTGAGGGAATTTTCGACATGCGTCCTTACTTCATCGAGCAACGCTTGAAATTGCGTAACCCGATTTATTCGGAGACAGCGGCTTACGGACACATGGGTCGTAAGCACGAGAAGGTAACAAAGTCTTTCGAAAAACCGGATGGTGAAATCATTACTTGCGAAGTAGAATTGTTCACATGGGAAGCATTGGATTATGTCGACCAAGTGAAGGTTGCCTTCGGATTGTAAGAAATACAATTATTTATGGTGAAACGCGGTTAATTTCAATTGGCCGCGTTTTGTTTTTAGCTAAATTCTCAGTACTTTTTATCCGTCCTTACTGCTGAAGGGCCTAACTGCTGCTAGATGATAGAAACGAAACTGAATAGGTCTCGGGTGAATTTGATCTATTTCTCTGACCCCGTTTGTTCCACATGTTGGATTGTTGATTCGTATGTGAAAAAGTTGCTGAGTGAATACGCGGGGATCATTGATGTAGAAATTCGCATGGGTGGACTTCTCGAATCCTGGGCGGATTTTGCGGGAAATAGTCCAGAGAAATCAGCAAGCTACCTGCAAAAGTTATGGGATACTGAGTCTTCCCGCTATGGCATTCAACTCGACGGAAGCATTTGGGCGAAAAAACCTATCCAATCCTCTACTCCGGCCTCCTTGGCGTATTATGCGGCGGAAATGCAAAGCCCGGAGAAAGCGATTAAATTCATTCGGGTGGTGCGCGAAAAGCTATTTCTTCAAAATAAGGACATTAGTGAAAAACGACATCTCGTTACTGCTGCATATCAAGTCGGATTGGATGTGCCGACATTTCTGGCCGACATGGGTAGTTCCGATGTTTACCAAAAATTCATCGAAGCAAAACACGACCGTAAACAGTATAACATCTCCCATTATCCTGCGCTTGTTTTCTTTAATGAATCGGGAGAAATGGCGAAAGGTACCGACCTATCTGAAAGTGTATCCCTAATGGATATGTATGCCGATTGGGAACGTATTCTCAATGAACTGACCAATGGAAATCCAAGAAAGATCGTAAAAACCCGCTTGGTTTCTGAGGTGTTGAACGACTATGAACGTTTGAGTTTGTCGGAGATTATTTTATTGAGCGGATTTCGAGAAAAATTGGTTCGTCAAGAGCTTCGGAGTTTATTGAAAGAAGGGTCAGTCATAAAGGAAATTCACGGCAACATCGAATACTACCGCAACAATAAAACGCCTTTCAAATTCAAGAAGGATGGCTTCCTCTTCAACAATGCAGCGATTCTCGGAACAGGTGTGTGTGGAACGTATGTCAAGGCCATTCTGGAAATGAGTGGGATGGTGCCAAATTCAATCGACCGCCAACTAAAAGACAGCTTTCGGGGACTTGGTTTTATTCTGCTGAACAATGGAATAAGTGCCCTTGATGCCATAGGTTTGAAGAGTGATCTATTTAAAACAGGCAATTCAATCAATCTGTTCCGTGCCATTTCTCCCGCGAATCGAATGTTGGTCGAACATGAATTGCGCGATTGCATTGCAATCAGCCGGGACGATTATTTTGGATTGTTTAAATCAAGAATCACAGATGATTATACGCAGTACGGCGTGGAAGCACAGGAAATTGACTCAAACAATAGCGCGGTGAATAGTGTTCACTTGTCCAATAATCAAGCGCTACGGTCAGAGGTGTATTTTGCTTCGGACGGCATTCGCTCGAAACTGCGAACACAACTGTTTCCTAAAAATGAATTGGAGGTATTGCCTGAACGCGAAATCGTTGGCACGGCCTATCTTCCTGATTTGGAAGTTGAACAAGATGTCTTTTTGAAGGTCATCGATACGGCCAACGGGAAGTTCATGGGTATGCTCCCTTTGGGCGATGGAAATTACATTTGGTACCTGCAAATCAATCAAGAACGCGATCCAGTGCTCGGAGCTGAAGCCAAGTATTTGAAAGACTATGTCACCCAGAGCACGATGAATTATCCATCAGTATTCCAACAACTCGTGGAGGCAACTGATTTTACAAAAGCATTTTTATGGACAGCACACCGCATGGATTTATTGCCTTCATTTCATCACAAAAACTTAGTTTTTTTGGGTGATGCTGCTCATCCACTTTTGGCATTTACGAGTCAAGGTGCAAATTCAGCCCTCGAGGATGCGGCTTATTTGTTGACGCTGTTGTCGCATCAAGACTGGGAGGAAACAACCGAGGAGGTCTTTGAACATTATTATGAAATTCGAAAAGATGCCATCAAAAACCACATCGACGAGGGCGATGCCTTACTCGAGGATTTCATCAATCTAAGCAAGACACAGTCCTTTAAATTGCCACTTTCTATTCAATGATATGGGATTATTTGACGACGACAAGGTAAATCTGACGGCACTTCGCCAAAAGGCCTATAACTACCGTTGGGCTACATTGGATGCTGGAATCATTCCACTTACCGCTGCGGATCCTGATTTTCCTGTGGCGGAGCCGATTGTGCGTGCCATTCACGATTACAGCAAGGACGGCTATTTTTCGTACGGTCCGGCGGAGGGACTGATGGAATTCAAAACGGCTGTAGCGCAATGGTTTGACCTTCGACACAATGCACCTGTTGATGCCAACTGCATTCTTCCGGTAAATAGCGCGGCATTTGGCTTGTTCACCGCTGCCCAATGTGTGCTCCATCGAGGCGACAATGCGATTATTCCGGATCCTGTTGATTTTCTTTTTCGAAAGTCAATCGAAAACGCAGGAGCAGAGGTGAAAACCACACTTTTGGACAAGAACACGGGAGAATTCGACATTTCCCATTTGGATAGACTTGTGGATAAAAAGACAAAAGCGTTATTTATCTGTAACCCAAACAACCCATTGGGCTTATCCATTTCAGTAGACCATCTGAACGCGCTGATTGCCTTCGCTGAACGCCATGATTTGTGGATTGTTTCCGATGAAATTTGGGCAGATATCGATCATTTGAAAACGGTGACGAGTATGGCGTCAAGGCACCTAAACAATTATCCGAAACGCATCATTGTATCCGGTTTGTCGAAAAACTTTGGGATGGCAGGATTACGTGTTGGATATATCATCGCGCCTGATCTCTTGACCTACCAGAAAATGCTCTATGTGTCACAGCACCAATCAACCGCCTTTGGCCTATCCGGTATTGCGCAAGCGGCGGGCACAGCGGCATTGTTGGAGTCGGCATATTGGTTGGACGAGTTTCTCATTCACCTAAAAAAAATGCGGGCCTTGACCTTGGATTTTATTGAGAAGATGGATGCCTTTTCGTCCGTAGCACCCAACGCCACTTACTTGGCTTTTCCTAAATTAAAGGCCACTGATCGAAGTTCAGAACAGTGGGTAAAAATGATGTTAGCCAAATCAAAAGTAGCGCTTGTTCCCGGGGGAAAACATTGGTTTGAAAAATCATCTGAAGGGCATATTCGCATTTGCTATGCGACGTCCGAAGGGATTTTGACAGAAGCATTTGAGCGCATGTTGGCCGTGAAAGATCAGTTGTTTTAATGCGATGAAGAATCAGATGCACCTGCTAAAATTAAACGATGACTCGTCATGGATTTGGACCTTGAATGGAAAGAGATACTTGGTCGATCCCTGGTTTACACCCTCCCAGGTTGATTTTTTTCCTTGGTTCAGCGAGCAATTTCATGTGACCAAACAACCAAGCATCTCCGAATTGGGGGACATCGATTTCATCTTCGTTTCTCATCCATTCACCGACCATTGCAACAAAGAAACACTGCTTCAGTTCGCCGCTTCCATTCCCGTCATTGCTGACCGCGCTGTTCAGAAAAAGATAGCTAAGTGGGGACATTTCAAGACGATAAAATCCCTTGAAGAAGCTGAAATCTCCATTGAAAAAATTGGGAGTGGATCGCTTTTAGATCCTGTGCACAATGCCTTCGTATTTCACACCGATGCCGGGAAATTACTGTATGCTCCTCATGGAACACGGGTAAAATCCTTGCCAAAGGTCGATGT
>CANGIC010000178.1 GCA_947453795.1 Flavobacteriales bacterium | reverse complement strand
TCAAGTTAAATTAGTCGGATTGTCCTTGCTTGATGGTTCTGTTGCACTTGAAAGCTACATCAGCCCGGTAGGCGATTACTTTACCATGTACCGCATCCAAAGTGAATGTTATGAAGCATCACCGTCGCGCTTGAATCCAATGAATAGTGTACCAGAAATGAACAATTTGACCATTCAAATTCATCCCAATCCTGCGCAAGATGTAGTGCACTTGACGACAAACACGATAGTGGATCAAGTTGAATTATTGGATGTATTTGGGCATGTCATTAAGCGCTATACTCCGAATGAGATAAATCTTCAAATCCCAGTAGAAGGTTTAGCCAATGGATTGTACTACCTAAGAGTGAGTTCGAATGAATCTAGTTCTACTGAGCGTTTCATCAAGAATTAAATTCTTAACTTTTTTCAAGCACTGAGGCACAGAGAAGCAGGATAAGCTCTTTTCCAATTTTCTTTATTAAAAAATAAATTACCTCTGTGTCCTCCGAGTCATTTTAGTGAACAATTTTAATTCGACCAACAAAATTGCCTGAACTGTCAAGCAACAATCCGCCAAACATCTTTTTTCTGTTACTTTTGCCGAATGAAACATTTCCCTCTTGTTTTAAAAATGACGGCTATGAAAAAAGGAATGATTTTCTTCTTGTCAGCAATGGTGTTTTTCCTTGCTGCGTGTGGTTCGGGAGATCCAAAAGAAACGACAGAGGACACTAAAAAGGAGCAAGGCGCCTACAAGGACGAAAGTGATTTCGAAGGCCGTATGGCAGCGATTGATCAAAATGAGAAGTTGAGCGTAGCCAATAGCTTACAATACCGAGACAATGCAGGTTCAACGGAAGAGGTAAGTGCTTATCTCGATGCGGATCAAAATATCCTTAAGTTGGAAGAAGAGTTTTCTGATGCGAAAACACAAAACTTCGGGACGCTTACTTTTTACCTCGAAAACGGAAAGAAGTTCGCCTCTCGTGAGGTGTACCAAGAGAACCGTCAGGAAAAACCAATGTTCATTGAACGCATCACATATTTCGATCAATCAGAGAAACCTGTCTATGCGAAAATGCGTCAAGCAACCTACGAAATTGACCTTGAAACACTCCCTTACGAAACGACAAAAGCAGAAAATGTTTCGGCTTCTCGCGCAATGCGTGTATTGAATCAAGAGGGCGAATTTGAAACGACCTTCCAAGGTCTGGCCACCGACGGCACGCTGCAGTTCGTCATCGTTGGTGAAAATACAGCAGATGGATTTGCTGCTTCTCTTGCTGTGCAACATACGGAAGGGGACATCAAGAAACTCTTTAAAGATGAGGCAGGTATGATTGGAACCCCCTTAGAAATTCAATACGAACGCATGGTGGACCAAACGGGCTTGGAATTTCAAGTTTTGCTCTCCGCGAAAATTAAAAAGTAAACATCCTGCAACTATATTTGTTTGAATAGCGTATCAAGGTTGTCGTTGCGCAGATTTCCCAAGTTTAATCTTCGTATTTTTGACCTCCTTCAATGCCTGTCTATGAAAATAAGTGTACTTCAAATTTTCTCTTTTCTCCTCATTTTCTTTTGCGCTTCGAATGTGTTCGGGCAAAAAATGAAAATCACAGGAACTGTAATGGATACCACTGGTAGCCGTCCTTTGCCGCAAGCAACAGTGATGGCTATTCGTGTGAAAGACTCCTTGCTGCTTGGATTTACCCATACCGATTACAAAGGAAATTTTAACTTAACGGGCTTCGAAATTGATACTTTTTCCTTGGTGATTGCTCATCCAAACGCGGACGATAAAACATATTACATCTTCGGTCATAAGGACAACTACGAAATCAATATTCCAAGTGTGCGCATGCAATCCAAAGCGCAGGAGCTGGATGAGGTGGTGATCTACGCCAACAAAAATCCAATTTATTACAAAGGAGATACACTCGTTTATGTAGCGGATTCATTCAAAGTGGCAGAAGGTGCCGTTGTGGAAGATTTATTGAAAAAACTGCCTGGTCTCAATATCGATAAAGACGGAAAGATTACCTCTCAAGGTCAGACCATCAATAAGGTGCTTGTTGATGGGGATGAATTCTTTGGTACAGATCCAACGGTGGCAACGAAAAACCTTGGCGCTGATGGTGTCGCGCAAGTGCAGGTCTATGAAAAAACAGACGAAGAAACCATCGGTGGATCGCAAGATAAAATTCGGGTCCTTGACTTAAAACTGAAAGATGAAGCCAAGAAGGGTTACTTCGGACGAGTCTCCGGCGCCACAGATGCGTTTTTAACACCACTTCCCAGCACCTATTTTGGTTCGCGCCCATTTTATGAGGGCGAATTGCTACTCAATAAATTCAATAGCAAGCAAAAAATTTCCGTGTTTGCCCTTGGATCGAACACCCCTCGATCTAGCTTTGGCCGTGGAGATTTAAATAAATTCGGATTGTCCAATGAGGCAGGTGCCAACCGTAATTTCTGGGAAAATGACAACAACCAAAACAACAGTGGGGTGCCGCAAACCTTGAAAACGGGAGTGTACTACGCAGACAAGTTCGGTGAAAAGAAAAACACGGAGCTTCTTGTAAACTATTCTTACTACAACGACCGCTTGGATGCACGCACATCAAGTCGCTCTCAGTATTTCTTGCAAGACACCTCCTTCTTTAATATCAATAGAAATCAAACACTGACGACGAATCAACGCCATGCATTCAACATCAAATTGACAAGTCAAATTGACTCACTGACGATGATTGAATTCAAGCCGTCGTTTAGCTATGATATCGGGAAATCACTGAACATTGATAGTACAAACTTTGAAGGTGAAACGAACATTCAATCCCTCTTAACATCCATCAATAGCTCTAGCGATTCAAAAGGATTAACGGTTAATGGAACAGGGCGAGTGTATCGCAAGTTCATGAAAAAGCGCCGTGAATTGGAGGTGCGATACGATCTTGCCATGAACCGTAACAACACCAATTCGAGTTTAAAGACAGAAAATCAATACCTCTTGTATGTCGATAGTGTTACAGGAATTAATCAATACAAGACCAACAAGAATAGCGCGACAAGTCATTATGGAACATTAAGTTATTTTGAGCCATTGTCAAAAAAATGGAAAGTGAATTTCACCTATTTGTTTGAATATGGATTTTCAAATCAGAATAAAGTAACAAACGACTTGGTAGGAAACGCATACACCGGGTACAATGCGAGTCTGTCTAACAATTTCGACAACACCCGCACGCAAAACCGCGGTGGTACGGAGTTCATTTACGAATCAGGTAAACACTTCCTGTCCGGTGGTGCCTTTTTCCGAAACATTCAAATTGATAACATCAATAGAATTAGCAATGCAACCGTGTATCAAAACATCAACAGTGTATTGCCGCGCTTCAAGTACGAATTCAAACCGAGCATGAGCAAGCGCTTTTCAGTGAATTATACCACAAGCTCGCAACAGCCGTCGATCAATGATGTTCAGCCCGTTCAAGACAATAGCAACCCGAACCGAAGAATTGAAGGGAATCCCAATTTAAAGCCGAATTATGTGCACAATGTGATGGTAAACTTCAACCAGTGGAATGCTTTATCCGGAAAATATATTTGGTCGGGTGGATCCTTAAATTTGACAAACAATGCCTTTGCAACACAGACCACTTATGATGCCTACGGCCGAACAACGGCAATGACTGTAAATGTGGACGGTAATTTTTCGGCATTTCTTTGGGCCGGCGCAGGGTTTCCCATTTTGGACCGTAAGATTGAATTCAATCCGAGCTTAAATGCCTCCGTGAATCGCTACAAAAGCTTGATCGTTAACAATGCAACAAGCTTGGTTAATGTCAATACAACTGACAACTACGCGATTACACCAGATATGCAAATTGAAGTGCAGTTAGACTCCCTCGAAATCACCTTGAACGGGAGCTATTCGTACAATAAACCAATCAACTCCATTAGCACGACAACAACTACTCCTTTTGGTGTGCAGAAATATGGGATGGACCTTACATGGCGCTTGCCGAAAGGATTCACCATTGAGATGGAAGGGAATTACACGAAAAATAATGGGCTCTACAATACGGAGTTCTTTATCCTGAATGCCGAGTTCAGCAAGAAATTCTTGGCCACACAGAATCTAATAGTATCCGTTCGCGGCAATGACCTTTTGAACCAAAACATCAGTGCGCAACGCACCGTTTCCGGAAATGCCGTTACCGACTATCGTACAACAATTATATCGCGTTACTTCCTGTTAAAAGTAACACTCCGTTTCAATAACCGTAAAGCTAAAGAAGATGATTTCAAAGGTTGGCATTAAGTCGTTCATCAGTGCAGTATGCATCGCATTGTTTCCCATGATGGTCGGGGCGCAAATGACTTCTGGACGGATTGTTTTCGAGCGCAAAACGAATCTGAAAAAGCGCATGGGCGATAATCCGCGCATGAAGAATTTCATCACCGAGGAAAACAAATACCGGATCGAAAACTTCGAATTGTTCTTTAATGACTCCACATGCTTGTTTCGACCACTTCCAGATAATGATCCAGTAGAAGGTTTTTTAAAGTTTATGACCACACGCAACACGGTGTACCAAGATATCAATACGCAACACAAGTACATCGTTATGGACCTTTGGGGAACGGAAGCGATTATCAGTGATTCCATTGACCAGCGCCTGTGGAAGGTGACCGACAGCAAACGCAATATCAGTGGGTATAGCTGCCGTAAGGCCATTTATCAAATGAACGATTCAACCCGCATTTACGCGTGGTTCTCCGTGGATGTAGTACCATCCATCGGTCCAGAAGGATTTGGCGGATTGCCAGGTGCGATTCTTGGACTTGCCTCAGAGGACGGAGGTGTGGTGTATTTCGCCAAGGAGGTGAAAGCAATGGCACCACCCGCAGGTGTGATGAGCTACAGCGAGAAGGGAAAAGAGGTTTATACCGAAGAACAACTCAAGAAAATGCTCATGGAGCGCATGGGGCAATGGGTAAAACCAAAAGACCTCGAGGCGATGTTTTCGTGGCTCTAGGGATTAATTATTAGTTACGAGTTACGAGTTACGAATTACGAGTTACGAATTAAATCTTAAAAGTTAAACATCTTGAATTCTATTGGGAATTTGATGACTGCGTCGATTTTATCCCTTCGGGAATGATTCATTCGTCATCTTTTGAATTCTAGCCTGAAGCAAAAACTCCCTAACTCGTAACTCGTCATTTG
>CANGIC010000177.1 GCA_947453795.1 Flavobacteriales bacterium | reverse complement strand
GCTGGTGCACGACAATATATCGACCGTGCAATGAAAGCGCAGCCGGATGATAAACGGCCACAAGAACTCTTGAAGCAAGTAGAAAAAATTGAGGAAACAGAGCGGATTTATGCATTGAAGATTGCGGAAGCGGAACAGTTTGCAAGCGCAGCAAATTTCACCAAAGCCATTGCGGCCTTTGAACAAGCGAAGCAAATTAAACCAGAGGAAACAACACCTCAAAAAAGAATTGATGAGCTCACACAGCAGCAAAACGATGCCGCGAATGCCGCACAAAAGAATCAATTGTACCAAGATTACATGAGCAAAGGAATCAATAGTGTCAGCACGGAAAATTATGAGCAGGCACTGATTCATTTTCAAAATGCACTTTCTGTTAAAAAAGACGATGCTGCGGCCTTAGCTAAAATTGAAGAAGTTCAACGTATTCTCGACGATATCGCCAATAGCCGAAAAAATGAAGCCGACCGCAAAAACAAGTTTGATGAACTCGTCCGAGCAGGTGATAGTCAAGTGGGAACAGAGGATTTTACAGCGGCAGAAAAATCGTACGAAGAAGCCCTTAAAATTGACCCCACCAATTCAGTTGTCCGAGTAAAATTTGACGATGCGAAACGTAAGAATGTTGAAAAAAATGCGGCAGAAATAGAACAGGCCTATCAGCAATTGATCAAAGAAGGGGATGATTTTTTCAATGCGAAAAGCTACGACAAAGCAAAGATTGCGTTTGAACTTGCGCAATCAAAGCGACCAAGCGATCCTTATCCGACAAAGAAATTGGCTGAAATTGATGCACGATTAAATCCAGTTGTTGTAGAGGTTGGAACCCTTGAGGATTTGGGGGAACCGTATGACAATTCAGTGATGGATGGATTAGCAGCACTGCAAAAAGCAGATTTTGAGCGAAAAAACTTGAAAACCGCGAAGATGCAGGATCAAATCGATGGCATTCAAAATGACGAATCTGAACTTACCCAAACGAAAAACACGGAGAACATCGCATCGACCAACACTATTTATGATTTGCAAAAACGCATTGGAATCACGGATGAAAATAGAGATTTACCGCGCCTAGATGCTGTGGTAGCCATTGAAGATGTGGAGAAATTAAAGGCAGCAGAGGATGAAGCCAATGACCAGTTCAATACAGCCGAACATCAATTCTCGCAAGAAAAAATTGACTTGATCGAGCAGGGCTCTGCGATAGATTACACACAACGCGATGCGGCTCAACAGGAAAACACTTCGATCATTGATGGTGTGGCTTTGCGCTCTGAAAATGACTTGACAGAAAGGTCTTTGCAAGAAGATGAAAAGAATTACACCGCAAACACGGAGTTGTCCAGAATTGAAAAACAGCGCGATAAGGATGCTGTTGACAATGAAATAGAGCGTCAAGAAACGGACCTCGCGGTGGAAAAAATCATTGTGTTTGCAGCCACGGAGAATCAACAAATGGGGCAGCAATATGAGGAGAAAAACAATGAGACGCAGTCCGAATTGGAAAAAGTGGATATTCTTGTTGGGGTAAAGGCAGAGAATGATGCCAAGTTGGCTCCAGAGAATGGAGTAGAAATCATCAGCATCGAAGATGAAATATTGATTTCGGAAATGGGATCTGCCGCGTTAGCAGAAAACCACACAAAGGAAATAGCGGAAAAAGTGGTTGAGGTAAACGAGCAGATTTCTGAAGCCGATATTCAGCGTGAATTGGACCGTGAAGAAAGTTTAACGAAGATTGAAACAACGCTTGCAACGGCTGAAGATGTGCAATTCGAAGAATTTCTAGCAGAAAATGAGAAATACCTCAAAAACAAAAAGGAAATTTCTAAGATTCAAGAAAATTTAACGGAAAGTGAGGACAATGCCGATCAACGCAGAACGGAATCACTGAATACCATGACTGAATTGGAACAAAACAGTTCGACCATAAATGATATTTCTATTCAAAACGATGACCAACAGCGTCAACGTGCCAATGAGCGCATCAATGTAATGGACCAGTCCATGGCGGAAAATACCGATGCGTCAACGGAACGCCAAGCAAAAAATTCAGATAAAATCAATAATGTCATGGTTGCAGCTGACTTAGAGGCAAATGGCCGCGATCAAAGTCAAAAAGAAAAGGCGCAAGTGACGCAGGAGAAATTAGACAATATCCAATCGACAGAACCTGTGAAAGTCCGTGTTGCCAATTCTTTGGGTAAGGAGTATCCCGAAGGTGTATCGCAAGAGACCTTTAAGCAAAACGATGAGAATGGGCTGATGGTGGCTGTGGTTACGCGTCGCGTTGTGGTAATCAATGGTCAAGGAAATGTCTATGTACGCACCCAAACATTGTCGGATTTAACCTATTCCAAAAATGGTCAACCCACCACAGAATATGTGTGGCAACGTGAAACACAAGGGGCACAGCTGAAAAAGAATTATTGATTCAATCGTAATTCATAATCCATTGTTGGAAATTTCACCAAGCCAGCGAAATCATCGTCCTTGTTTGTGGTACTTTCACCAATAAATCTCTATATGAAGGCACTACTTCTTCCTGCCATTGCTGGCAAATTTCTCATCGGCTGCACCGTCTGTCTTTACTTTTGGAATGCACAAACAATTGCTGAAGTGAGTACGCTTCCTATATGGCTCTTAATTCTCACTGTGGTTTACATTGGATTGCAGATGTTTAGTCGGAAATATTCTGATTCCAATCACTGGTGGGACTGGGTGTATTACATTGGCTTGTTGTCCATTATGATCCCGGTATCCATTATAGAGGAAGGAAATGAATACTTCTGTCACTTGGTAACAGACATCGGCACCTTGTTTTTGATTGCACCACCGCTGGCTGATGCCCTTGTTCTTTTAAAAAAATCCAATTCTAACTCATGAATGTACATTTTATCGCCATCGGCGGAAGCGCCATGCACAACCTCGCTATCGCATTAAGCCGCAAAGGAGACCATGTGACAGGTTCGGATGATGAGATTTTTGAACCTTCATATACTCGTTTGAAAAAACAAGGTGTTTTACCAGCGAAAATGGGGTGGGATGAATCAAGAATTACCACCAATCTTGATGCAATTATTCTCGGAATGCATGCCCGTGAAGACAACCCAGAATTGTTAAAAGCCAAAGAATTAAACATTCCGATTTTTTCCTATCCTGAGTATTTGTACGAACAAAGCAAAGACAAGGTCCGCGTGGTCATTGGTGGTTCTCACGGAAAAACAACCATCACCTCAATGCTGCTGCACGTGGTAAATGAAGTGAAAATGGATGTGGATTACATGGTTGGTGCGCAGTTGGAAGGGTATGACTGCATGGTGCGTCTGTCCGAGTCTGCAAAAATCATGATCCTTGAGGGGGATGAATATTTGAGTTCACCTATAGATCGTCGGCCAAAATTCCACTTGTATAAGCCCAATATTGCCATCATTAGTGGCATCGCCTGGGACCACATCAATGTGTTTCCAACGTTTGAAAATTATGTAGATCAGTTTGATATTTTTTGTTCATTGATCGAAAAAGAAGGAACGCTGATTTACAACGAAGACGATGCCGAGGTAAAGAAGCTCGGAAAAAAATACGCAGCTACCACGCGAACAGTGGCGTACGGAGTACCCACCTATGAAGTGACGGAGACAGGTACACGATTGTTTCATGAAGGTATGATTTACAACCTTCGGGTATTTGGTGAACACAACCTGCAAAACTTAATGGGGGCGATGCGCATTGGTGAAGCCATCGGTATTGCAGCACACGAATTTCTCACGGCCATTCAATCGTTTACCGGTGCTGGAAAACGGCTGCAAAAGGTGTTAGAAATTGGAAGTTTTGTGATGTACAAGGATTTTGCACATTCCCCGTCAAAATTGAAGGCAACAACCAAAGCGGTTAAAGATCAATACAAAGACCGCAAAGTGATTGCTTGTATGGAGTTGCATACTTTTTCATCTCTTAAAAAAGAGTTCTTACCTCATTACATCCATTCCATGCAAATGGCCGATGAGGCACTTGTGTATTACAGTCCTGAAGTGGTCGAACATAAAAAACTAGCACCCATTTCTAAGGAGCTTGTATTGGAAGGATTTGGAGGAGATGTGCACGTGATGAACAGCACCAATGAAGTTCTCGATTTTATTCGGTCAAAGCAATGGAACAATTCCGTATTGCTGATGATGTCCTCAGGGAATTTTGACGGAATAGATTATGATAAATTGGGGGAGGAAATTTCAGTCAATCTCTAATCCGTCCTTGGTCTAAAAACGATTTGTCTGTAAATCAAGGTCACCAATAAACTGTACAAGGTAGCGAGAAGGAGCAAGGCCAAAATACTAAGTGTTGCCGTGAACCCCGCATCAGCACCTTTTTTGTTGTTTGCTTTCAGGCGTTTTTCAATTTGCTTGTCCGTCATTACCTCAGCATCCGGATTTTCCTTTCGGAATTTTGCCATTTGATGGGGATCATGGACCATTTTTTCAATAGTGGCCTCTCCTTCGGCAATTTGATGCGTAACAAACTCTGGATTGATTTGGGTGTAAAACAAATAAATAAAACCGCTAACAATCAAAACATAGGGTAGTCCAGAACTCATCGCATTTTTCATGTCGAAAAGTGCATTTGTCTCCATCGTGTCCCGTCGCTTTTGCATGAAGAGCCCAATAGAAATGGCAGACAATAGCCCTAAGATATTCAACATTACCGTTGGTGCCATTTGACCAGGAAAGATTCCCAGAACAAAAAAAATGTATTTAATCGAAATCCAACTTAGCGCGCTGATGATTCCTACTTTAACCGTTATTCTCATTGGGTTTAGCTGTTCATTGACACCAAGAATTCCTCATTAGAAATCGTGTTTTCCATGTGTGATTTCATGAATTCCATCGCTTCAACTGGCGTCATGTCCGCAATAAATTTGCGAATCAACCAGATGCGTTGAAGGACATCTTTGCTCACCAAGAGGTCTTCACGACGCGTACCCGATGCGATAATATCAATAGCAGGGTAGATGCGGCGGTTCGAGATGCGGCGATCCAATTGAAGTTCCATGTTACCCGTTCCTTTGAATTCTTCAAAGATAACTTCGTCCATTTTAGATCCTGTTTCTGTCAAAGCAGTAGCGAGAATGGACAATGATCCTCCATTTTCAATTTTGCGTGCCGAACCGAAGAATCGTTTTGGTTTGTGCAATGCATTGGCATCGACACCACCAGAAAGTACTTT
>CANGIC010000176.1 GCA_947453795.1 Flavobacteriales bacterium | reverse complement strand
GTAATTAAACATAGTTTACGTTAGTAACTTTGTGGTCTGAAAAGAGAAAGGGAAGCCAAACGAGGCTTCCCTTTCTTGTTTTATACAGGATTTAAAATTTGGTCCCTTCGGGAATTCATAATTTGATGCCTTCGGCAATTCGCGCAGCGAACAAATTTTTAATTCCGAAGGATCAAATCAATAATTCGCGCAGCGATCAAATTTGCGAAGCAATCAAATCCTCAATTGCGCAGCATCAAATTCCGCCAGGATCAAATTCGCGCAGCGATCAAATCTTTAATTTGCGAAGCAATCAAATTCTCAATTGCGCAGCATCAAATTCCCGAAGGAATCAAATTCGGTAAAAAGCAAAAGAATCCTATTTTTAAATTTTTATTACTTTTGCACACTCAATCAGCGTTTTAGCCGATATTAAAAACATGGCACAATGACTGCTGAGTGCGAGAAATTTCGTTTAGACCACGAAAGTATATTTTATGTAAATAGAAGAAAATGAGTTGTTTTACATCTACATCTAATCCATCAAGCGCCAAAAAAGGAGTTTTGTTTATCATTGAAAGTATTCGTCTTTCATTATTTTTCCTCATCACATTCTTAAGTTTTTCGTTCGCGCATGCGCAGACAACGGTGACCATCAACAACGGGACAACTTCTTGGACAGTTCCAGCAGGTGCAACATCAATCAGCGTCCAAGCTTGGGGCGGCGGCGGTGGCGGCGGCGGTTCAAACAGCAATAACAATAGAGGTTCCGGTGGTGGTTCTGGTGCATATTGTGCGAAATCAAACATTACAGTTACCCCTGGTCAGGTGATCACACTTGCCGTTGGTGCGGGGGGTACAGCTGGTGCTTCTGGAGGTGGCGCTGGTGGTGCAGGAGGTGCAACAACAATACTCGGAATGACTGCAGGCGGTGGAAACGGTGGCGGTGGAAACAATGGTACACCTGGAGCAGGTGGAACTGCCACAGGTGGAACGACAAATACCAATGGAACAGCTGGAGGTCAAGGAAATACAGCCAATGGAAATGGCGCTGGTTCACCAAATGGTGGAGCTGGTGGAGCTGGAAGTACAGACAATGCTGGTTCAAATGGATTAGCTCCTGGTGGCGGTGGCGGTGGCGCTGAAAAATGGTATGTGACAGGTCCTTTTGGTATTGTATTGTTTAATACGAATTACACAGGTGGCGCAGGTGGTGCCGGACGAATCGTCATTACCTATTATTGTTCTTCTGTAGTTGGTTTCGGGTCAAATACATGGAACGTATTAGGATACAACCATGGCGGTTACAATTTTGCAAATCTAGGCACATTGGTAGGTCAATCGTACATGGGGTATTACACGGATGCCACTGTGGATATCAATTCTCAGTCTTATTGGGGTACAAATGCCTCTCCTTCGAGTGCAACAGGTTGGAACGGTTGTACAGTGAATACTGATTTGCATACAGTGGTCTACAAACGTCAAGGTTTTCCCAGTGCTTATTATCAAATCGATTTAAATGGAAGCGATGACGGTGTTCAATGTTATGTCAATGGAACGCTAGTGTATCAAATTGATGGATGCTGCCAAGATCGTGGTGTCATTTGGTCTGGTGTGCTCTGTTCAACGAGTACGGTTGAATTCCGTGTGATGGAAGGGACAGGAGGAAGTAATTTAAGTGTCGATTTTATAGAATCAAACTGGAACGTAAATGCTGGTCCAGATGCTTCGGTTTGCTCAGGATCCCCAATTACCTTACCCGCAGTGTCGAATACTTCCGGTAACTTGTCTTTTGGGGCAGCTCCAAATGCTGGAATCTCAGATTATTCAACTGCATCAAGTTCAATCACAATCAGTGGTTCAACATTAAACGCAAACCAAATTACCGGTGTTTTAGTGAACCTTACACACAGTTATGATGCGGATATCGTCTTAACATTAACCGCACCAAATGGTTCTTCAATCGATTTGTCGTCTGACAATGGTGGAGCAGGAGATAATTTTTTAAATACATTCTTTACTCCATCTGGGTCACCAGTCGTTTCAGGTGCCGCGCCATTTACAGGAAACTATTCGCCAGAAGTGGCATTTTCGAATTTAACTGGCTCTGCGAATGGTACTTGGACTTTGTCGGTCTATGACAATGGACTTGGTGATGGGGGAACATTTATGAATTGGGGAATTACACTCAGTGTGGTGAATGTTGGATCTTCGTATGCATGGTCTTCAAGTCCCGCAGGATTTACATCAACATCATTGTCACCGTCCGTTTCTCCAACTGTTTCAACAACATATACATTAACAGCAACAGCGAATGGATGTACTGCGTCGGATGCGGTGCTTATTACTACGACCAATCCGGTAGGAGATCCAACGGTTTTTGGAACCAACACTTGGAATGTATATGTGTACAATGGAAAAAACAGAGATAATCTTTCGGCAATTAGCTACTACGGATATTACACACAATCTGGGGTAAGTGGAACCAATTATGGTGTAAATACCCAAGCACTTTGGAATTTAAATGGTGCTCCATCATCGGCGGCTGGATATCAAGGTTGTACAGTAGGTGTTGATAATCATACTTTTGTACAAAAGCGAAGAGGTTTCCCGTGTGGAGTTTATCAATTGACCATGCAAAACTGGGATGATGAAACGATTGTTTACATCAATGGTGTATCGGTTTGGAATAGCCCTTCTTGGGATGGTGGATGTAATCCATGCAATAATAACGTAGGCGTATACTATTTAGATGCCAATTCAACGATTGAAATTCGCACTGCTGAAGGTACGGGTGGATCAAATTGTGCCATGGACATCATTAGTACTGGTTCTGCTTTAAATGGTGGAACGATTGCAGGAATTGTTGATGGATCAACAGTGTGTGCCAATGCGGATCCGGGAGCCTTTACAAATGCAGCATCACCGAGCGGAAGTACAATTGGCATTACCAATGGAAGTCCAGCTGCCGCAACCTATTTATGGGAAGTGTCAACCACGAGTTCAAGTGCTGGATTCTCAACCATCGCTGGTCAAGCTGGTTTAACATACGATCCAACGTCATTGTCAACTACGTCATGGTTTAGAAGAAAAACAACAGATGCCTGCGGAAATGTAGCATATTCGAATGTGATTCAAGTGAACGCAACGGTTGTAACTGTTTCAGCAAGCGCTTCAGCTACAACTATTTGTTTGGGAACTTCCACAACATTGACTGCAAGTGGAGCAACTGCGTATTCATGGAGTAACGGTGCTGGCAACGGATCAAGTGTAACTGTTAGCCCTACGACGTCAACAACTTACACGGTAACGGGAACTGATGTAAACGGTTGTACCAATACAGCAACAACTATGATCACTGTAGGAACACTTTCTACTGCAACAACAATAACGAATGGTGATTTTGTTTGGGTTGGGTGTGTAAGTTCAGTATGGACCAATCCATCAAACTGGATGACTTTCGATGGAACGTCTTATGCTATTGCCTCTACCTTGCCGACAAGTGCAAACAATGTGATTATTCGTTCAAACAATACCTGTGTTCTCAATCAACCAGCAAGCATTTCAGGTGTCTTTGGTGAAGCAAACAATGTAACCATCGAATCAGGTGCAAGCATGGGTATTCAGGCATCTGAAAGTTTGAAAGTTCATGGAAACTGGAACAACAGCGGAACTTTAAACGCAGCAACGGGTTCAATTGAATTTGTGGGAGCAACTGGAAACCAAACCATCACGAAAGTGGGTGGAGAAACAATTCCTTACATGGTGGTAAACAAAGCCAATGGAAATGTGGTTTTAGCGAACAATGTAACTGTATCAGGCGGCCTTACCTTGACAAGTGGTTTGGTTGAAGTAGGGGCAAACACTTTAGCTCTTGGTTCAGCAACCGTTTCTGGAGGTTCATCCGCTAGTTATGTCAAAACAGCATCAACAGGTGTGGTGAAACGCAATGTAGGAAACTCAGGTGCCGTATTCTTCCCTGTTGGAAATTCAGCATACAACCCTGCAGAATTGACAAATACACTTGGGTCAGATATCTTCTCGGTGCGCGTTGTGGATGCGGTGTATGTGAGTGGTTATTCAGGAGCTCTTCAATCTAGCGAAGTAGTGAATCGTACCTGGATGATTGAAGAAGCGACACAGAACGGAAATTCTGTGACAATGAAACTTTACTGGAATGGACTTAGTGAAGAAGCGACAAGCTTTAATTCAGGAACTGCCTTCGTTGCACATTATGTAAGTGCATCGTCGATGTGGGATAACTTAGGATTTGTGTATGGATCAGGTTATGTAGCATCTACGCAACCGGTATCAAGCTTCTCACCATTTACGATTTCTTCTTCGCCAGTATTTGCGCCACTTCCAGTTGAATTGCTTTCTCTTGATGCACAATGTGCAAACGAAAATGTAATCGTATCCTGGAAGACTGCTTCTGAGCACAATACTTTAAACTTCATCGTTGAGCGCTCTGAAAATGGTTCAATGTGGAATGAAATTCAAACAGTAGAGGCAGCAGGAAACAGCAACAGCATTCGCGAATATGCGATTGAAGATGCAGGCGCTGCACGTGGATTGAACTACTACCGCTTGATTCAAATTGATCAAGATGGTGTGGAGAAAATCTACGGACCGGTGATGTCCAACTGTGGTTCAGAGGACAACATCTTCATGAGCTTCCCGAATCCAAGTGATGATGAAATCACCTTGGTATTCAACAACAAGGAATACGTTGGCCAATCGACATTGACTGTTCGTGATGCAAATGGACGAGTAGTACGCTCAGTAGCCCTCGATATTCAACCGGGAACATCTTCATTATTGATTCCTGATATGGAATTGACACCAGGAGTGTACTACCTACAATTGGAAGGAATGAATTTCAAAACGCCTATAATAAAACACAGTTTACGTTAATAACGTTGTGGTCTAAAAAAAGAAAGGGGAAATCGAAAGGTTTCTCTTTTTTTTTGAGGAATTAAAAGTGAAGAATTTGATGCCTTCGGCAATTTGATTCCTTGCAGGAAATTTAGAATTTGGTGCTAAAGCAATTTGATCCCTTTGGGAATTTGATGCCTGAGGCAATTCAGAATTTGTTGCTAAAGCAATTTGATCCCTTCGGGAATTTGATGCCTGAGGCAATTCAGAATTTGTTGCTAAAGCAATTTGATCCCTTTGGGAATTTGATTCCTTATCAGGAAATTTAGAATTTGTTGCTAAAGCAATTTGATCCCTTTGGGAATTTGATTCCTTATCAGGAAATTTAGAATTTGT
>CANGIC010000175.1 GCA_947453795.1 Flavobacteriales bacterium | reverse complement strand
GCCATATCACTTTTCATGGTGTCCATCGATCCAGGCGTTGGCTTTAAGCTCAAACCTCCCGTATCGTAAACCACCCCTTTTCCAACAAGGACAATCGGTTGTTTATTGACTGGCTTTTCTGGTTTGTATTCCATGATGGTGAATGTTGGAGGATCGATTGACCCTTTATTCACCGCCAAGAGACCTCCCATTTTGAGGGATTCAATTTGTGTTTTTTCAAGCACCTGAACAGAAAAGCCCGCTTCTTCACCCAACGCACTAATGGCTTCACTCAATTGCATCGCATTGAGGTGCGAAACAGGATCGTTGACCTTGTCTCTTGCCCAAAACACCGCTTTAACTACCGACTGCAACTCCGCTATTTTTTTATCGCTCACCTCATCCGATACGTGAATCGTTTGCAGCGCATGTGCTTTTTTCGTCGCATCTTTAAAGAAACGCAAGTATTGGTAGGACGCGAGCATCAATCCTTCAAGGACATGCAGCACTTTTTTATCATCCCCATAAAGCACCAGGTCTTTCACCTCCTTATTCAAGGCAGATAAAATTTTACTCCCGTGCACACGCAGTTGTTCGTGAGAAATCGAGTCTTTCACCAAAAAGGTATAGCCACTGGCTGACTTTAGAAAATCAAAGTTTTCTGATCCTGCAAGAAATCGTCCAACAAATTCACGCACTTCAGCGCTGAGTTTCTTGTCTTGACCTGTTTTTTTTCCTGCAACCACTACCAACGAACCCGCTGGGATGGTACTATATTGTTCTATGTTAATCATGCTTAAATGTATTGTACAAAGGTACAGATTCTCGGGCATTATTTTTCTTCAATAATTTCCCCTTCGAATTCCAATTCTACCTCTTCGTAATCATTCAAGTTGACGTCATAAAACTCTTTGTTTAGGGCTTTCCCCATACGGTAGTTCGTAATCACAATATCCAGTAATTTCTCGCGGTAGCTGATTTGCTCTTCAAGGTCTGGGAGGTTCGGATTGAGGCAAATGTCACCCAAGTATTTTGTTTTGGATAAATCTCCACCCAACCAGCGGCCATCGCGCTTCCCGAGGACATAAACACCCACTTGGTTTAGTTTTCCAAACGGATCATAAAACTTCCACACCCCATCAGGCAAGCCGTTTTTCATCGTTCCTTCATTTTGAAGAACGCCGTTGTCGTAGTAGTTCTTCACGTAGCCATTCATTCGGTTGAGCGAATCATGTGCTTCCCAGATGGTCATCAATTGACGAATCTCGTAGTGGTCGGTGTGCGAACAGTCGTATTTTTCGAATTTCTCGATGATGTAGCTTTCGCTCAACTTCTTCCCAGCAGCATTGTAATCGGTTAAAATTCCTTTCGCCTTGAACTTTACGCTGTCGTTGAGCACAAGTACCGTGTCAAAATAATCTACCTCGTACAACATCTCCCCATCGTAGCTGTAGAATTTCCAACAGCCCACTTTCTTGCCGCTTGACAAGCCACCATCGCGGGCAATGGTGTCGTTTGGATAGTATTTCGTCATGTGGTAACTGATTCCCGTTTTTTCAATCAAACTTGGACGACCCATGTATGGCTCATCGATGTAATCTCCAGCCAAGCCCAAATCAGCGATGACGGCATCCAAACTTTGTGATGTGGTGATGTCGTATGGTTCGAAATAAATGGAATCACGCCAGTCGAATTGGTAGCGTACGCTCAATTGATTTTCTTCCCATATTTTCTCTTCCACGGGATATCCGTACAAGAATTTCACATAATGGTAGCGGAATCCAAGTGTGTCATAGGCCTCATAATCTTCGATCGCTTCACCTGTAAGGAAGAATCCTCTTTTTGCAAGACTTCCGTTGATGTGGTAGGCCTTGGATTCACCGTTTAAATATCCTCCTTGGAAATTAAGGTCATAAAGCAGCACTGAATCTTGACCTTCCAATGTCAAGTAAGTTTTCACATAGCCATCCAATCTTCCGTCTTCATAATTCATGGTTGTGAACGCCATATCGTTGCGTTCAAACGCTGGTCCGTGCATGTAGCCATCTTTGAAGCTTGTTTCTTCCAAGATTTTTCCATCCCAACGGTAGCTGATGTACTTCCCGTTTTTCGATCCGTTTTTATATTCCGTTGAATAGGACAGGTAGTGCATGGCTTTTTTCGGGAAAGAATTTTCAGAATATCCACCCTCATAAGCAGCCATTCTGCGTTCTTCGGCGGACATTGGAAAAATCATTTCATTTTGTACCACCAGTCCGTTGACCAAGCCATTTTCAAATGGAATCACCCAAGCAATTCGGCCTTCTTGATCGTAGACATACCAGGTGCCTGCAGGTTTTCCGTTGAGCATCTGTCCCTTGATGCGCTTGTTGTAAGGTGTTGCGTATTTCCCCCCGCGAGGGTTATAGTCTTGACCCATTTCACCGTATTCGTCAACCCCACCTTGGAAAGGGTAATTTACGAAGTCGGAAAGGAAGCCATCCATTAAATTGTTGTAAATGACATTGGCAAAATCCTCGTCCCATTCTGACGCGTCTATGGTATTGATTAAGTCAAAATTGTGCACCTTCTTTCCTTTTCGGTAGCGCAGAATGTCTTTTCTGATTTCTTTAGACATCTCAAAATTGCCCGGCAACACGAGCTTCATTCCATTCTTCGTGCTGACTTTAAAAGTTTTTTCCTTGAATGAGATATCCACCTCCCCAGTAAATGGCGTTGAACCGTTTTCTTGCGCTGTGTACAGGGTGAAATCTTCGGTGACATCAAACATGTCTGAGTACCCATTTACATTTCTCACGGGGATGGAGTCTTTTTCGATGTCCTCACGGAGGGATGCAGAATGCGTAGTCACAAGATCAAGATTTCCTGTGCGGTAATGTGTCGTGCCCGTCCAGCTTTCAAAATTCTCACTGAATGTCAACTCTGAAGCAAGCGTTTGCTTACCTGTTACCGCGTACAAGGCAAATTGCAAGGTGCGTTCCTGCGGATTGTAGCTGCGGTTGTACAATTTACTTTGGTCGTCTCTAAAATAGGAACGGAACAAGATGGAAGGTGTCGTCATGTATTCGATGGAATCCATTTTATCATAGAAGAGGTATTTCGACCCTTCGCGGTCTTCCGTGATTAAGCCATCTATAGTGACATACTTCATGGTTTCTGGCTGAAACGAGATCCGAACAAATTCACCTTTGTTGTCGTAAACCATTTCGCGGTATAACTTTCCTTTGTAATCATACACCGATCGAATATATTGGCTTGAATCTGTATCGAAACGAATAATGTCGTGTGCAATGCCGTTATCCCAGAACACCGTATCTTCAGCCAACAAGGTTCCATCCACAAATTGATAGCGGTACATCAACTGGCCATTGGCGTATTTGTTTTCATAGATGCCATCGTAGTTGAAGATGATTCCAACACTATCGCGGTATTTTGCACCTGAAATGTAGGATTCAGTCTTCTCGTCGTACACTACATCTTCACCGTATCCAAATTCACCGTCCCAGCCTTCACCGTAACCGTATTCACCATAGTATTCTTCGTCATAGACTTCACCCTCATAGGAGGTATACTCTTCTTCCTCCAAGCCCAATTCTTCCTCATCCTCATTTGCCAAACGAAAGATGGATACGAACTCATCAGCAATGGTCCATTTACTGTCAAAATCGTAGTCCAACTCAATATTCGTATATCCTTGAATAAGACCAGTAGCTCGAATGAGGGGTCTGCGTACCACTTTATCCGTTGCCGCATAGGTTACCTGCGAAGTAATTAACTCATTGTTGCGGTTACGCGTTTTAAGCAGCCCTTTCCCGATATACCCAACAGAGCGAGAAATCCATGTACCTGTTGCTTCATTGTCGGTATATGTTCCTTCAAGTGTGGGGTACATGGCGCGGTTATAGAGACTAAATTTTCCATTTTTCACACCGCGTTGATAGGTCACATATTCGACAGTAGTATCCATATCTGGGTAACCACGGTCAATGTATTTTTGTACGTTCAATTCATTCCAATTTGGCGATAAGGTATGTTCTTCGAGCATCCAAACACCAACCTTTTGTCCGTTTTCAAAGCGTCCTTTTTTCAAGGTGTCCCCTTGCATGTTCAGCCAAATCGCTTCGCCTTCGAGTTGATTGTTTTTCAGGGTAAAAATTCCCGCAACGACATTGTCTTGATCGTTGAAATTTCCTTTTTGGTCAATCAAATAAAAGGTTTCGAAGTACTGAATATACTTCCCATCCGGCAAGGGATCTAAACAAGGAATGATATCTTGATCCAAGGAAAAATGGGGCTCTAACATTGGCGCAGGATTTTTACGCACCGCTTGTTTTAAGCGCTTAGAGGGCTCAAAAAACTCCATAGATTTTGCCTCTCGGCGTTCCCTGCGGTAGTCTTTGCGCATGTCTTTCCACATCGCCATTCCTTCTTCTTCACCATACACCTCGATGTAGTAAAATTTTTCCGAAAGCAATTCTTTTCTTCGACTCATTTTCTTGCCCATGTCGAAGTAGGAATTGTGCATTCCTGTCGGCGCAAAATAGGGATAGACAAAAACTTGTTCTCCATTGAAGGTCGCCGTTTTCACTACCGTTTCTTCTTGCGCGCTGGCATTGAAACAACATGAAATAAAGGCAACAGCTGCTGCGCAGCCCGCCTGGACAAATGATTTAGTAATGTTCATAGTGAAAGTGTTCAGTCCGGAGAATTGTTGGTTTGTCATTGATGCGTTTAAAAGTATTGACTTTCATCGGATTACCTGCGTCATTAAGTGTAAAAGTGGTGTTAAGGTCATAGAGAAATTTCGCCGTGTTAAACGTTGAATCCACGAATCCGGTACACTTTCCATTGGCATTGTAGTCAAAATTTCTTTTTGTTGTTAGTGGTCCTCGATAGAAGAGGATGCGCGCAATTGCTCCTGTTTTTTTCGAATAGATATAGCGCGTCACATTCACTTTTATTTTGTCCCTGCCTAAAAAATAATTTGACGATGGCTTCAGCACAGATCCCATAAAGACCTCATCGTACAACTGCGGCTCAGGAATGGAATCCACCTTTTCAATTTTTCCATTCGGAAAATAAAACCTCTTCTTTCCGGTTTGACCGTTCCGGAAAACCAGCAAATCTTTCCCCATGGAAACGAGATAAAACATGGATTTCACCCCTTGAACATTGGCGTCTTCTAAAAAATCCAATCGTGAAGTATCCTTTACCTCGAGAAAGCGTCCATAGCCAAAGGCATCATGACCTGTAGGATAATCATAACGGATCAGCCCTATTTGT
>CANGIC010000174.1 GCA_947453795.1 Flavobacteriales bacterium | reverse complement strand
CAACTTGACCGCCACCTTCTGGGTAGAACGGGGTGTTGTTTAACACCACTTGATAAAATGATTTTTGTTTTTGAGAAACCTTGCGGTATTTTAGGATCTTCACCTTTGCACTCAATTGATCATAACCAACGAAAGTAATTTCTGAATCTAGATGCACTTGAACCCAGTCATCAGTTTCAATCGCAGTTGCTGCACGTGAGCGGTCTTTTTGTTTTTGCAATTCAGCAGTAAAGGCATCTTCGTCAATCTGAAGTCCGTTTTCGCGGGCAATTAATGACGTTAAGTCCACAGGAAAACCATAGGTGTCGTACAATTCAAATACAGCAACACCATTGATGATTTCCAGATCCTCTTTTTTAGATTGAGCGATGATGGCATCCATTCGTTTGATTCCTTGCTCTAAGGTGCGGAAAAAGCTAATCTCCTCTTCACGAATCACTTTTTGAACAAGCTCTTTCTGGTTGATCAATTCCTCGAAGGAATCCCCCATGATCTCGCTTAAAACAAGGGATAAATCACACAAAAATGGTTCTTTCAATCCCAATGTTTGGTACCCATAGCGAACGGCTCTTCGAAGGATACGACGGATGACATAACCTGCACCTGTATTCGAAGGGATTTGACCATCAGCAATTGAAAAGGCAATCGCCCGAATGTGATCAGCGATAACGCGAAGTGCAATGTCAGTCTCTTCAGATTTTCCATAGCTTACGCCCGATACCTTCTCCATGTGTTGGATGAGTGTCTGGAACAAGTCAGTATCGTAGTTGGATGTTTTGCCTTGAAGCGCCATAGCCAGTCGCTCAAGCCCCATCCCCGTATCTACATGTGTAGCGGGTAAGGGTTCCAAACTGCCGTTCGCCTTTCGATTGAATTGCATGAAGACATTGTTCCAGATTTCAATCACTTGCGGATGGTCGAAGTTTACGAGATTTCTTCCATCAACCGCGTCGCGTTCAGCTTTAGAGCGCAAGTCCACATGAATCTCCGTACACGGACCACAGGGACCGGTGTCGCCCATTTCCCAGAAATTGTCTTTTTTTGACGCCAATATGATGCGATCCTCAGCGATGAATTTTTTCCAAATGGCAAAACTTTCTTCGTCCATAGGAACATTGTCGGTTTTGTCGCCTTCAAATACAGTCACGTACAAACGGTCCTTAGGAATTTCATAGACCTCCGTCAAGAGTTCCCACGCCCAAGAAATGGCTTCTTCCTTGAAATAGTCACCGAAAGACCAATTGCCCAGCATTTCAAACATGGTATGGTGGTAGGTGTCGACACCCACTTCTTCCAAGTCATTGTGCTTTCCAGATACCCTCAGGCATTTCTGAGAGTTCGCAATGCGGCGATGTGTTGGAACGGAGTTGCCCAAGAAATAATCTTTGAACTGGTTCATTCCTGCATTCGTAAACATTAAGGTGGGGTCATTCTTCACCACCATTGGCGCAGAAGGAACAATCTCATGGCCTTTTGAAGCAAAGAATTGAAAAAAGGTATTTCTGATGTCTGAAACTTTCATTCGGTTTTCAGTGTTTTATTTTGAGTGGCAAAGGTAAGTCTTTCAGCGCTATTTCAGTTCAAGTGAACCGCTGAAAGCACGCATTAATTCTTAAATCGCGTTATATTTGTGTCACTTGCCAAAGAAGAAGTACAGATATAACCCCGATACACTTTCCTACGAGGAGGTGTCCAGAAGTCCAATCGTGAGAATTCTTCGCGTTTTTTTATGGGCCTCACCGAGCATTGCCATGGGGATAGTATTGGCCTATTTCTTTACGCGAAAATTGGATTCCCCAAAAGAACTTTTTCTCAAGAAAGAAATTGAAACATACCGAACAGAAATTGATCGCTTGAATGCCGACATGGCGCTTGCCAACAGCGTTTTGGAAGGCATTCAAAAGCGGGACGAGGAGTTGTACCGTGTGGCTTTGTTCGCGGATGAATTCCCCGAGGAGTTGAGGAATTCCGAAGCCAACGAATCAAAGAAGTATGCGTATTTAGATGGTTTAACCAATTCAACTTTGCTGCAGCGCACCTCTGAACGGATGGATGAGCTTGAACGACGCATTCATGGGCAGTCAGTTTCGTTTAAAGAACTGATTAATCTCGCGAAGAACAAGGATAAAATGTTGGCTAGCATCCCAGCGATACAGCCCGTGAGCAACAAAAACCTCAAGCAAATGGCTTCAGGATATGGCTACCGCATCGATCCCATATACAAAACACGACGTATGCACACCGGCATGGACTTCACCGCGCGCATCGGAACGGAAGTCTATGTTACGGGAGATGGAGTAGTGGAGTCCGTGGAAACCAGCGGTTGGGGTTACGGAAAATGCATTGTGGTGAATCATGGTTTTGGCTACAAAACGCGGTATGCGCACTTGAGCGCTTTCAAGGTACTTCGTGGGGACAAGGTGACTCGAGGACAGCTCATTGGTCTCATTGGTAATACCGGAAAATCTACAGGACCACACTTGCATTATGAAGTGGAACACAACGGCGAAAAAGTCAATCCAGTGCACTATTACCACTCCGATTTAACGCCTGCCCAATATGAAAAGTTGATTCAAATGAGTCAGAATTCGTTTAGGGCCTTTGATTAGTGGCCAAGGCCAGACAAAAGACTATTAGACAAAAGACCGCTGCGCTGAAAGACATGATCGTACTTCGATGGCTTACGACAAGTTTGTTGCGAGTTTGATCGCTTCACTGGAGCAGTTTCGAAGCCAACAAATTAGTCACTAGTAATTCTTTACAGTCCCTAGTCCCTTGTCCCTTGTCTTGATATCTTAACATCCTGATATCTTAGCATCTGAATATCTTTGTCATGTTATCTGCCAATTCGACACATTTACAGTCCATGTCATTCTTGACTTTGACAGATTTGGCAGAAAATTATCGTTGATTTCCAGTGGCACAGTCATTGACAAGAGAGCGCGGTTTAACACTGAATACAAAGTAATATGGGAAAAATTATTGGAATTGACTTAGGAACCACGAACTCATGTGTTTCCGTAATGGAAGGAAATGAGCCGGTGGTGATTGCGAACTCAGAAGGTAAGCGAACAACGCCCTCTGTAGTGGCATTTGTGGAAGGAGGCGAGCGCAAGGTTGGGGATCCAGCGAAGCGTCAAGCCATTACCAACCCAACAAAAACGATCTACTCGATCAAACGATTCATGGGGGCTTCCTATGACGACACGAAAAAAGAAGCATCTCGCGTACCTTACGAGGTAGTGAAGGGGGACAACAATACCCCTCGTGTGAAAATTGACGATAGAATGTACTCGCCTCAAGAAATCTCTGCAATGATTCTTCAGAAAATGAAGAAAACGGCAGAAGATCATCTTGGACAAGAAGTAACTGAAGCGGTAGTCACTGTTCCGGCGTACTTTAACGATGCACAACGTCAAGCAACAAAAGAAGCGGGGGAAATCGCAGGATTAACAATTAAAAGAATCATCAACGAACCAACCGCTGCTGCTTTGGCGTATGGTTTGGATAAAAAAGGAATAGACCAGAAAATTGCGGTTTTCGACTTTGGTGGAGGAACACATGACGTGTCTATCCTTGAGCTTGGAGATGGAGTTTTTGAAGTGTTGGCGACGGATGGTGATACGCACCTTGGTGGTGATGATGTAGATCAAGTGATCATCGACTGGTTAGCGGATGAATTTAAATCAGAGGAAGGTGTAGATCTTCGACAAGATCCAATGGCTCTTCAGCGTTTGAAAGAAGCCGCTGAGAAAGCGAAAATTGAACTTTCGTCAACGACATCTTCGGAAATTAATCTTCCGTATATCATGCCGGTGAATGGAATTCCAAAGCACTTGGTGCGCACTTTACAACGTGCGAAATTCGAGCAATTGATTTCATCTATCGTTGAACGCACCATTGCTCCATGCCGTTCAGCATTGAAAAATGCAGGATTGTCAACTAGCGACATCAATGAAATTATCCTCGTAGGTGGATCAACGCGTATTCCAATTATTCAAGATGCAGTGGAGCGTTTCTTTGGGAAAGCACCATCAAAAGGGGTGAATCCAGATGAAGTTGTTGCATTAGGAGCTGCCATTCAAGGTGGTGTCCTTACCGGTGAAGTGAAAGACGTTCTTTTGTTGGATGTGATTCCACTTTCATTGGGTATCGAAACAATGGGTGGTGTATTCACGAAATTGATTGAAGCAAATACGACGATTCCTACAAAGAAATCTGAAGTTTTCTCCACAGCATCCGACAATCAACCATCGGTAGATATTCATGTCTTGCAAGGTGAGCGCGCCATGTCAACAGACAACAAAACGCTTGGTCGCTTCCAATTGACAGATATTCCGCCAGCACCGCGCGGAGTTCCTCAAATCGAGGTGACATTTGATGTGGATGCGAACGGGATCATGAATATTTCGGCAAAAGATAAAGGAACTGGAAAACTACAATCCATCAAGATTGAAGCCTCTTCTGGACTTTCTGACGAAGAAATCAAACGCATGAAGGCAGAAGCAGAAGCAAATGCAGATGCTGACAATAAGCGCCGTGCAGAAGCGGAGTTGTTGAACAAAGCGGATTCTACCATCTTTCAAACGGAACGACAGTTGAAAGAGTATGGAGATAAAATCCCTGCAGACAAGAAACAACCGATCGAAGATGCCCTTGCTGACTTGAAAAAAGAGTTTGAAGCGAAGCACATGGAAAACCTTGAGGCAGCCATCGAACGATTGAACACGGCATTCCAAGCAGCATCACAAGAAATGTACAACGCTGCAAATGCAGACGGCGGTGCAGATCAAGGTGCGCAGTCATCTGGAAATCCAAGTGACGAAGTAACAGATGTTGACTTCGAAGAAGTAGATGACAAGAAATAATTCTGGTTTATATAGAATGAAAAAAGGAGCTTCGGCTCCTTTTTTTTGTTACCAATGACCAATTACGAACTTTGGTGGCTGAGGTGCGAAAGCAGACTCGAAACCACGAGTTACCAATTACGAGTTACGAGTTGCGAATTACGAGTTGAAATCAAGTCTTAACATCTTGAAATCTCTCAAATTTGATGCCTTCGGCAATTGAGAATTTGATTGCTTCGCAAATTAGATGCTTCGCAAATTAGATGCTTCGCAATGAAAGGATCTTTACAAAATCCACGAATGATTAAGTCCCTTGTCCCTTGTCTATTGTCTATTGTCCCTTGTCCATTATATCAGCGACCTTTCATCTCTTCCCCTTACGAATTCGAATAATCTTCGCAGTCTTCCACCAAGACCTGGTCGAGTTGTTTGGT
>CANGIC010000173.1 GCA_947453795.1 Flavobacteriales bacterium | reverse complement strand
TCGAGAAGTGGATCTGCTTCGAGGTCATTCATAAAGTCAGATTTTTTGAGTAGTTGAATCCAATACTTTGTTTCGTTTGCTTCCTTACGAGCAATTGATAATTTCGAAATAAAATCTTTACTTGATTGCCCATAAAGCGCTTCTGACACATTCGCCCCGACAGAGGTGCCAGATCGTAGAAATTGTTTTGATAGAACATATTCCTTTTTAGAAAATACAAGTGTCTTATACGATTGAACGACTTGCAACGAAAAAAGAAAACTCTTTTCCCCGATTATACTTTGCTTCATTAGAGTGGTTTTAGAAAAGAGAATTTACAACTTCTCTTTGATCTATGCAACTCTTTACTCAGAAATTTTGGGCTCGTAACTCGCATCCCGTAACCCGTGGCTTCGAGTCTGCTGTCGCACCTCAGCCACCAAATAACTCGTAACTCATAACTCGTAATTCGTAATTCCTAACTCGCATCCCGTAACCCGTGGCTTCGAGTCTGCTGTCGCACCTCAGCCACCAAATAACTCATAACTCACAACTCGTAACTCGTAACTCGTAACTCGTAACTCGTAACCCGTAACCCGTGGCTTCGAGTCTGCTGTCGCACCTCAGCCACCAAATAACTCATAACTCATAACTCGTAACTCGTAACTCACTTGAGCAAGTTCACGTGTCCTGTCTTCTCCTGCCAGCCGTCGATGTTTTCACACGACACATAACGCAACACCCAAGTATAGGTGCCTTGCTGGACAAGTTTTCCGTTGTAACTGCCATCCCATCCAAAAGCAGGATCGGTAGAGGTGTAAATTAATTCGCCCCAACGGTCAAAAATGCGCAG
The DNA here is from genome assembly GCA_947453795.1 of Flavobacteriales bacterium. Lineage (GTDB taxonomy): Bacteria > Bacteroidota > Bacteroidia > Flavobacteriales_D > Crocinitomicaceae > M0103. Next base: position 4,474 of record CANGIC010000173.1, on the reverse strand, counting down.
CTCCCAATTGTAGACTTCGAAGGTTTCGTCGGCAAACACTGGGTTGAACTCATTGTTGAATTCGTTGCCATCGGGGGTGAATGTGTTAGGCGCAAAAATCACGAATGGCTCGATGTACAACTGTCGATAACTGGTATCATCACAACCGTATTCGTTGGTCGCCACTTGCATGGGATGCATCCATCCGCTTTGGGTATAGGCATACACGAGATTTGGCTCAAAAGAAAAATGACTGCTGTCGTCAAAATAGTAATAAATGTGTGATGCACCCTGACTTAAATCGGTAAAGGTTACCTCTGGATGACAGATGTCGGTTTTTTCTGGATTGACCTTGAAATTCGAAACAGGCGAAGGATGAATGGTCACCAAGTCCTGCTGCAACATATACAAGGTGTCGATGCAACCCGCTGTGGTGTAAATCTGTAAGCCAACGCTATAAGTTCCTGGATTGATATACACATGAGACGGATCGCTCGCTGATGACGCACTTCCATCTCCAAAATTCCACGCATAAAAAATGGGGCTGTCGGCTAGGGACTGATCAACAAATTGCACTTCAGCAGGGGCACAGCGTGGTCCGTCGAGCACGGTGAAATCAATCGTTGGCTCTCGGAAAATGAATACACTGTCGGTATACGATTGCAGGCAGCTGTTAAAGAATCCCGTTAATGTCACTGGCATGAAGCCATTGGTGTTGAACACTACCCCATTGACATCCAAGGTAGTGGCTGAGGGAATGTTGGCGTTCGGACCAAAATCCCAGTTGAATTGGGTAATGGACGGGCCAGTCATTTGTCCGTCGAAATTGAATAGGTTGTCGGTTACGCACAGTGAATCGTTGCTGGTAAACGAAACGGACAAGAGCTCATACACGGTAATGGGCATCGTCATCGTATCGCGACACTGTCCGGTCGAACTTGCAATGAGTGTGACGTCATAGCTGCCACCAGACGGGAATGTAAAGGTTGGTTGAACGGCTGCACTAATGTCGTTCGTAGATCCACTGACGCCAAAATCCCATGCATAATTAAACGCATTGATTGAACTATTCAAGAAGGTTTGGGTCAAACCTAAACACTCATGATTTGGCGGTAAACCAAAATTTGCTACAGGCATTTCAAAAATATACACCGAATCTGTAAACATATTTTCGCATACGCCATTATTGGCACTTAAGGTCACCGTCTGAAATCCTGTTTGTGAGAAATTTACGTTGTTGACATTTAGGGAAGTCCCTCCAGTAACACTGGCATTTGGACCAAAATCCCAAGTCAATGTTGTCCCTGCAGGACCATCCGTGTAACCGATAAAATCGAAGCTATTGTTCAAGAAGCAAAGCGAGTCATCACTGGTATAGGAGACACTCAATAGGTTGTTTACATTTACCTCCATGTAGGCCGTATCCGTGCATAGCGAGCCAGGATTTACAATCAGTGTAGCGGTGTAAATTCCCGGTTGAGGATAGGTAAATATCGGGGCGAAGTTCGCACTTGCATCGGTCGTTGTACCAGGAACACCAAAATCCCACAGGTAACTCGTTCCACCATTCGAATTGTTTTCAAACTGCACCGTCAATCCCTGACAATACGAAACGAAAGTGGCAAGGTCTTCCTGAACAGGTAAAGTCGCTTGAAGGGTGATGGTGCAATTGATGATGCGAAATAGAAAATCGCGAAAAGATTCACCAATAAGTACTCCATTCCTGTATTCTTGAACACGGACACCCACCACAAATAACCCGAGCATTTGGGGAGATGCGGTAAGCAGTCCAGTCACTGGATTGATATTGATACTCGCTCCCGGACCTAAAGGATTAGGCGTTGAAAATCCTCCCGCCCAGCTGACTGGGAAAAACGGCGGTGGCAATGGTGGATTTGGTGCAGTGTTGGTTCCTACAGAACTCCCTCCAGCATACGGAGAAACCAATGAATACACCAACTGGTCGCCATCAGGGTCGGTAGCGGAATGGTCAAAAATAAGTTCGTCGTTGTTACAAATCAGCAAGGGAGGATAATTGGTAAATCGTGGACTGCTGTTGATTGCAATTCCCGTTTCGGGTCCCGGTATGTGCACGGTTAAGGTCAAACCTGTGTCCGCTGGCGCAATTAAATTTGTGACATTTGGGCCCCGACAACACCGCTGATATGAAAGGGTATATCCGCCAGGGGATGGGGGTAAATTCAGAATGGTGGTGTACACTGCTTTTTCAACACAGATATCTGTTGGCGGAATAATGCAAGGATTGTTGAACACAACCGGCAATATTACACTTCCAGGAAAAGGAACCTCGATCGTTGAAACATAAATATTCGTTGACTTATACAGGCCGAGCAACAATGGATTGTCATAGGCCGCGCCCGTTGAGAAACAATCCCTGTAGACGATAACCACAATGCGGTAATTGTTGTTCCCCAAATAATCATAGTACATTTCCCCTCCCACGATGTGTGAGGCCATTGCCGGTTTGGCAAGCAGGAACATTAGGACTATAAAAAGCGACCGCATTGGGTTATTAGACGCAAAAGTACGCGAAATGTTGCCGCCATGTGTTAAGGAACGTTAAGGATTCAACGAAGTTTCTCTCTCAAAGGGAATGCGCATAGGTGAATATGAGACGCTGAAGCAATTTGGATGTGTTTATTTCCTTGCCTAAACCTTCAGAAAACGCGAAGATTGGTAGTGAAAGTTGACGGGTTTCCGCTTGCGCAATGTAATACGCTGAACGCGTGGGGTGAGCTGGGTAACACACATTGAATATTTCGTCCCATACTTCATTTTCCAAAACAGTTAATATTACTGCAATCACATCTTCACGGTGCACCAAATTCACCACTTTCTGCCCATCGGCATTCTGTTTTCCCGATAGGTATTTGACTGGATGTCTATCTTCAGAAATGAGTCCAGCCAAACGCAGTATCGTAAACTTTCTAGCAGAAAACCGCACCACTTCCTCTGCTAAAAAAACGGGATGGGTTGCGCTGATGGGCGACAATTCAGTGCACGGACCGTCCAGGTCTTGATAAACGCCTGTTGAACTGGTAAAAACGATCTTGGTTTTCAGGGAAAATTGAGCGATAACATCTTTGACCTGAGCCGCATAATCTGTAGAACGAGAGGGTGGGAAATTGAGAATGACTACATCACACGCTTTCACAAAAGCAGGAAGTTGGTCATGCACTAACCCATCGTAAACAAAACCTTGAATAGCGCAGTCTGACAATTCTTTCAAACGTGAATCTTGTGTAGTGGAGCCATAGACCTCATGACCTAAGTCTGTAAGACGCTTTGCCAAGGGAAGTCCAAGCCAGCCACAACCGATTACTGCTATTTTCATACTTTCACAAAAATAGGAATAGATTCGACCTAGGTGAGCAAAGTTTACTGCTTTTCCAAACTGCTTTATTCCTTCAAAAACAGTAAAGATTACTACATTTATATTGTCTTAACAGATAATAAGAAATCCAATGAATAACGCACTGCAAATTAGAACATTTGAGGAGTATCAGGAGAAATACAAACGGAGCGTTGAAAACCCCGAACTCTTTTGGGGAGAAATCGCCGAAACGTTTCATTGGCAAAAAAAGTGGGATAAAGTCCTAGAATGGAATTTCTCCGAGCCGAAAATCGAATGGTTCATCGGGGGAAAACTGAACATCACAGAAAATGCGCTCGACCGCCATTTGGCGACAAGGGGAAATAAAACCGCATTGATCTGGGAGCCCAATGATCCGAAGGACGATACGGTTCGCTTGACTTACCGTGAGCTTTACGAGAAAGTATGTCAATTCTCCAACGCGTTGAAAAAACGGGGCGTTGGTAAAGGGGATCGCGTTTGCATTTATTTGCCGATGATTCCTGAGTTGATGATTGCGGTGTTGGCTTGCGCACGGATTGGTGCCGTTCACTCGGTAATTTTCGCCGGATTCTCCGCGGTATCGATTGCTGATCGTGTGAATGATGCGGAAGCAAAAGTGATTATCACATCCGACGGATTAAATCGAGGAGCCAAACAAGTGCCCTTGAAACGGATTGTCGATGAGGCCGTGGAACTCTGCACGAGCATCGAGCATGTCATTGTTTACAATTGCTTGAATTGGCCGACAGAGATGAAAGAAGGTCGTGACCTTTGGTGGAACGACATCGTTGCTAGCGAATCAACAGATTGTCCAGCAGAAATGATGGACGCTGAAGATCTGCTGTTCATCCTTTACACCTCTGGTTCAACAGGAAAGCCGAAGGGTGTGGTGCATACCTGCGGCGGATACATGGTGTATACCGCTTACTCATTTCAAAATGTATTTCAATACGAAGAAAACGATATTTATTGGTGTACGGCCGATATTGGCTGGGTGACAGGACACTCTTATATTGTGTATGGCCCGCTTATTACTGGTGCGACTACGGTGATGTTCGAAGGAATTCCAACCTATCCCGATGCTGGACGTTTCTGGCAAATCATTGACAAGTATGGTGT
>CANGIC010000172.1 GCA_947453795.1 Flavobacteriales bacterium | reverse complement strand
ATCGAATTGGTGCAAATGACAAAATTGCCTGGTCCAGGTGGATACCGTTACAAACCGATTTCATTGAAACTGGATTACATGGATTCGTTCAACGAGCGTTTTCCTGAGGCCTATGAGCGCTTGATTGTGGATGTACTTCGCGGTGAGCAAACCCTGTTCATGCGTCAGGATGAATTGGAAGCAGCTTGGATTTGGATTGAATCTATCGTTGATAGCTGGTCGTCTTCGAAACAAAAGAATGTGTTGTACGAGGCAGGAACGTGGGGACCAGGTGAACAAATCATGAAGGAGGATCACATGTGGTCAACATCTTACCGTTACCTGAATGAGAACCTTTAAGGACATCAGCGCCCTCGAGGAGGGAATCACACATGCGATTGCTGAATACATCCGCAAGGCGATTGAATGGAATGGCTCAGCGCATATCCTTCTTTCTGGAGGAACAACACCCCTGGTGGTGTATGCGCGTTTGGCGAAGGAAAACATCGAATGGAATAAAGTGTGGATTGGTCTGGTGGATGAACGTTATGTCCCACTAGATCATCCAAAAAATAACGAACGCGCCTTGAGAGCGGCATTTGGTGAAGTTGTTTGTAGTCAAGCACATTTTATTGGTATGGTGCACGATGATCTCGATGCCGATCACAATCTTTCCGTCGTTTCTGTTGAATACCAACGCTTCATGGAACGAACAGATTTCGTGTTGTTGGGCATGGGAAAGGATGGCCATTTTGCATCGCTCTTCCCAAATGATTCATCTTCGGAGGTGGACTTACGCGCTGAATCGGTGAAGATCCTTTGTACTACGGCGCCGGATTTTCCAACCGAACGCATCACCTGTAGCAAAGGCATGTTGAAGCAGGCCAAAGAGGTCGTTTTAATGATTACCGGAACAGAGAAAGAAACGATTTTCAACGACAACAAAGAGACTGGTTTGCCTGTGGGTTATCTACAGCGCGAATTCGGTCAGTTAAACGTATTTTATGCGCCTTGATATGAATAAAGTAATTCTCGATGTCACCCAACGGATCATTGACCGCAGCAAGGAAACACGTGAAGAGTATCTCGATGCCATGCAGGAACAGTTTCGCACGGTTCCGTCGCGTTCGGGTTTGCAATGTGGTAATTTAGCGCATGCCTTTGCGGCCTGTGGACCAGATGACAAGGGACATTTGGCGGAAGATGTCTTGCCCAATATCGGGATCATTACGGCATACAACGATATGCTTTCGGCACACAAGCCCTACGAACAATATCCTGAAAAGATTCGCGAATATGCACGAAATCACAATGCAGTAGCACAAGTTGCTGGAGGAGTTCCAGCCATGTGCGACGGAGTAACACAAGGTCAAGTAGGCATGGAGTTGTCTCTATTTAGCCGTGATGTGATTGCCATGTCGAGTGTAATTGGACTTTCTCACCGCATGTTTGATGCCGTTTTGAATCTTGGCATTTGTGATAAAATTGTTCCGGGACTCATGATGGGCTCCTTGCGGTTTGGGTATTTGCCGACGGTTTTTGTTCCAGCAGGACCAATGCCAACGGGAATCAGTAACGATGAAAAATCGCAGATTCGTCAGGCCTACGCAGAAGGAAAAATTGGTCGTGCTGAATTGTTGAAGGGTGAATCGGATTCGTACCATTCCCCTGGAACATGTACCTTTTACGGGACAGCAAATAGCAACCAGATGCTCATGGAAATCATGGGCTTGCAATTGCCGGGATCAAGCTTCGTCAATCCAGGAACACCATTGCGTGACATGTTGACGGAAGAAGCGGTGAAGGCGGCTTTGAACTTGAGCAACAAAAAAGAATTTAGCGCAACAATGGCTGGGATGGTCACTGAGAAGACGATTGTGAACGCCATTATCGGTTTACTCGCAACAGGTGGATCTACAAACCATACCATTCACATCATTGCCATAGCGCGTGCTGCAGGTATCATCATCAATTGGGATGACTTCTCGGATTTATCTTCCGTGATTCCATTGTTGGCGCGCGTATATCCGAATGGTGCAGCTGATGTGAATCATTTCCATGCTGCTGGCGGGGTTGGTTTTGTGATGCGCTCTCTATTGGAACATGGATTACTGCACGATGATGTCAATACTATACTTGGTCATGGATTAGTGAACTTCACCAAAGAACCGTATATCGAAAACGGGAAATTGTCATGGCGTGACGGCGCGAAGGAATCGTTAAACACGGCGATTGTTCGTCCGGTTTCCGATCCATTTAAACCAGAAGGTGGAATCAAGGTGTTGAAAGGAAATATCGGTCGCTCAGTGATTAAAACTTCAGCCGTAGATAACGAACATTTAATCGTCGAGGCACCCGCCGTGGTCTTCGATGAACAAGAAGATTTTATCGCAGCGTTTAAGCGCGGAGAATTGAATAAGGACCTCATTGCGGTGCTTGCTTTTCAAGGGCCAAAACAAAATGGAATGCCAGAATTGCATCAGTTGACGCCTTCACTGACCATCCTTCAAAAACGTGGTTATAAAGTCGCGTTGTTGACCGATGGGCGAATGTCGGGTGCTTCAGGTAAAGTGCCTGCTGCAATCCACATGGTACCAGAAGCGAGTGATGGTGGTTTTATTGGAAAGATTCAAACAGGTGACTTGATTCGATTGGATGCCGTGACAGGAACATTGGAATGTTTGACGGAAGGTGTAGATGCTAGACCTGTTCGCATGAAAAAAGCAGCACGTTTTGGTCTTGGTCGTGAGTTGTTTACGCAAGCGCGTCGCACGGTAAGTGACAGTGAGCAAGGTGCTAGTTTTATTATTTAATGGAAGAAAATATGCAACACGGTATTGAACACGTATTGGCAAAACATCATGTAATTCCTGTGGTAACGGTGAATTCCTTGGAGGAAACCGATGCTATCATGAATCGCTTATTGGCGCAAAATATACATGTGGCGGAGATTACGCTTCGAACAGACTATGCATTGACGGCGATTGCACATGTGAAAAAGAATTACCCTACCATCGATGTCGGGGTAGGAACGGTAATATCCATTGGTCAAGTGGCGCCATTGGTTGATCTTGGAGTGGACTTCATCGTATCACCAGGCGCCACGATGGATTTGATCAACCACTTGAAGAATGGAACGATTCCGTTTATTCCAGGTGCTGTGACACCTTCTGAAATTATGGAGGGCTTGCAAATGGGCTTGACGACATTTAAATTTTTTCCTGCGAATCTATTTGGCGGAATTGATGCGTTGAAGGCATACGGTCAAGTGTTTCCTGCGGCGCGTTTTTGCCCAACAGGAGGAATAAATGGAACAACGTATTCTGACTATCTCGCACTATCCAATGTCATTAGCGTTGGAGGATCGTGGATGCTGAAGTAGAAATAAAAAATTACGATATGAAAAAAGGGGGACGATGCTAAAATCGTCCCCCTTTTTTATGATTGGTTTAACCTAATTCTTAATAACCTGGGTTCTGTACAAGGTTTGTGTTCAACACGATGTCCGCATTTGGAATCGGGTACAAGTTCAAGTGATCAGATACGCTGATTCCTGCAACATCTCCACCTTTAAATGGCCATACATATGTTCCTCCTGTAAACAATCCAAAGCGAATCAAATCGGTACGGCGTGTACATTCCCAATGCAATTCACGTGCGCGCTCGTCGATGATATCATCTAAAGTCAACGCAGAGAAGTTGGATGTTGCATTGCCATAAGCACGCTCACGCAGATAATTCACATAAGTCAAAGCTGTCGCTGTACTCGCGCTTCCGCGTACGGCACATTCCGCATACATCAAGTACACATCTGCCAAACGGAACATTGGAAAATCGATATCCACAAATGCTGAAGTAGCGCTGTTTGAAGCCAAAGCACCAGTCGATGTGATGTTCTGATATTTTGGAAGAGCATATCCTTGAGAGAATGTCGATAAGCTGGTGATGTCTATCGTTTGACCTGTAGTGTAGAATTGGTAACGCGAATCAAGTGTCGTATCGGCAAATTTGTTGACGAAAGGTGCCGTAGCACGCAATCCACCCCACTTACCATTAACACCGTAGTTGGCAGCGACCATTGATCCACCCAAAGATGCACACACCATGAATGTTGTTCCTCCCCATGTTTGCGCATAAAGTCCATCATAAATTACCGGGAAGATAATCTCTGGTGATGTGTTATTGTCTGCACGGAAAAGATCGGTGTATTTGTCATCAAGCGCAAAACCACCCGTGTTGATGATCTTAGAACAATACGTTGCACAGTCTGTATAGCGCTCTGTTCCTGTGTACACTTTTGCATTTAAGTAGATACGTGCCAAAAGGAATTGTACGGCTGAACGGCTTGCGTGACCATATTCTGCTGGTGTTGCAAATGGAAGGTCATTTTCAATCGCAATAAGTTCTGATTCGATATAATTAAACAAGTCTGCACGTAAGATCCGCTCTGGTAAGAAAGCACCAACTTTATCCGCCTCAGTGACAAAAGGAACATTGCCGAATAGATCCATAGCATGGTAGTAACTCAAGGCACGCAAGAAACGAGCTTCGCTGCGGTAAACGCGAATGCGCGCCTTGTCTGCATCTGAAAATCCGCGCTCAGTCATTTTTTCATCACTTGATTCACGGATGAACTCGTTGCACAAGGTAATTTGGTAATAGATGCGGTAGTACATTCCTTTAATGAATGATGTTTCTGGAGACCATGTCATCTTGTTCAATTCAGGAATTCCTGGATCATTCCAACCACATACGGCTTCGTCTGTTGGCAACTCTTGCAAGTTGAATAAAACGCGCACATAGGCAGAGAAACCTTCATCGATACCGGCAATGTCACCTTGACCAGCCGGACCTTTAAGTCCTGTCATGGACAACCCAGTGTAAAGTTTTGCCAATACATTGATATAATTGCTTGGGTCACCGTAAATAACCTCTGCATTCAATCCGTACTTTGGTGTTTGGTTGAGTTGTTTTTTACACCCTGTGGTGAAAAGAATACTTATTCCGACGAAGAGGATAAGTGCATGTTTAAATGTATTCTTCATGGTTTCGTAGATTAAAAGTCAAACGTCAAATTGAGTGAGTACATGCGTGGACGTGGATAAATGTTGTTATCGATTCCACCGTTTACCTCTGGATCTTGTCCGCTATATTTAGTAATTACAAGAACGTTAGAAACAACAAGTGATGCATTCAGACCAACTTTTTTACCTGTCCATTCCATCTTCCCGAAGTTATAACCAACATTGATATAATCCAAACGAAGGAAGTTCGCTTTTTCCAAATAATGGTCACTCAACAACTGACGCTCAGATGTTTTTTGGAATT
>CANGIC010000171.1 GCA_947453795.1 Flavobacteriales bacterium | reverse complement strand
CTGAAATACAGGAGAACACGAAAAAGGCACGTACTGAATCAGAAGTGCTCACTGCACTAATGCCTGGGTTTGATGCTCAACTGAATGGAATTACATCCTCAACAAAGACGGTTGCTGATCAATTGACAGCGGAAATTGACTTGAGAAAATCGCTTATAGCGAAATTGGAAAAGGAACGTCAAGCGCTTGAAAAGCAAGTGGCTAAAGATGCGTCGAATGTCACCGCTACTGAAGAAATTCGCGTTGTGGACGCTGCAATTTCCGCACAGAAAAAGACAATCGCCGAAAGAGAGAATGATTTGGCGGATGTAAAAAGTGGAGTCCCGAGCCCAGGATCTCCAATCGCAACTCTAGAAAAGCAAAGTGAAATTAAAAAAATCGCACCTGCATACACGGAAAATGTAGCCATCGGTCAAACCAAAACGGAAGAACAGATTGATGCGGCACTTGCCAATGAAATGGACTTGAATCAACGCATCATTTCGCAGCTAGAAAAGGTACTGGGGGAATTGAATTCAACACCAAATAACAAGTCGCTGCAACGTGAGAATGAGGTGTTGATGGCCTTGCTTGACGAGAACAATCAACGGATTTCTTCCCTCCAAAATGAAAAAACGGAGCTTCAAAATTCAAGTATAACCCAAGAAGATAAGAACAGAATAATCGATTCACTTGACCCTGAGTATAGAACCCAAGAAACCCTGAGTAAAAATCTGAACGAGCTAACAACTACAGCATTGGACAACTCCATTTTTACTGAACGTGAAATGCTATCACTGGTTTTTAATCGTATTTCAGAACTTGAAGAACTTAGTGGGGCAGGAGTGCAGCGTGAAAAGGCAATTTTAGAGGCGCTTTTGGAGGACTTGCAAGCGGACATTGCCAAACGACAAGATGTGGTAAAGGAGCGAAATGCGGCCATGTTCAGTGCTGAGGAGAAATCCTTTGCCATCGATGCACTAAGTCCTGATTATACAACAACCGTTTCGTTTGTCGAAGCATCAAACCTCTCCAATCAGGAGAAAAAAGTGGCATTGATTGATAATGAAAAACAATTGTTGCGACGCATTTATCCAGCCATTGAAGCACAAGAAAAAATCCTGAATGACAACCCAGAGAATGCGCAAGCCAAACGTCAAATGGCGCTTCTTGAGCTCTTGTTGTCCGAGTCTGAAGATCGATTGAAAGCACTTGATCCTGATGGTCTTGAAGCGGCCATTTCTGCTCAAGCGATGACAGATCAATTGATGGCTGATTATTCTTCACGTAGGGCATATCTTGTCAACGATTCTAAAATGAATAATCTGGCTAAGGAGAAAGCACTGTTGAATTTGGAACAAGAATTATTGGAATTGGTAGAGGAAGAAATCTTCCGTATGCAAGATGTCATGGGGATGGCGAATGCCAGTGATGAAAATTCAGAAAAGTTTGAAACACTGAATGCCCTTCGAAGCGCCTTAGACAACTCTATTACGGCACACAAAGAAGCAATCAATCGTCCAAACAATGACGCAGCAATTCTAGAGCAAAAGGAAAAATTGCTTGTAGACGTTATGCCTGATTATACCTCACGGATTGATGAAGCTAACACAGTGAAAAATGGAGAATTGATTGCCGAAGCATATTCTAAACAACAGGCCGTGGAGCAAGAGCTTATTGGGAAATTAAACGCTGAAAAAAATAGTAACGCTAAACAGCTGAAAAAAACGCCGAACGATGATGCGCTCAAACAAAAACAAGCACTCCTTGACGAGTTAATTGATGAACATACATCAGAAGTAGAACGGATTGAAACGGAGAAAACAGCAGCTATTTCGGCGTCAAATGACAGCTATATCCAAACCTTGCGAAGTGCGTCACTCGGTCAGGATCAAAATGCGTTGAATGAAAGTTATACCGACCTTTCAGAAGTTAAATCTCAAGATAAAATGCTCCAGTCTTACGAGCAGGTCTTGAATACGCAATTGTCAGAAGTGCAAAATCTGTTGAAAAAACAACCAGAAGATAAGCAGCTCGTTGGCAAACAAGAGGTACTGCAAACGGAGTTAGCGCTTGTTAAGGAAAAACGCCGTCAAGTGTCGGTGACCATTGGTGAACTTGAAACATCACTTATTACAGAGGTGGAAAATGAGGATCCAGAATTGGCACGTTTGGCGAATGAAAAGGAAAGAGTTCAACGCGAATTGCAAGCTCAAAGTTTAACGGCACAAGAAGAGAAAAAACTGAATAAAGAATTGCAATCGATAGTAACGGAAGAAACAGCGCGAGAAGTAAGTTTGCAATCCACCGAGAATGCTGCTGAAATGTCGGAATTGAAAACAATGCAAAATGAACTGAAGCAGCAGAATACGACAAATCCGGAAGTGCAAAAAACCGTTCAATTGGCGATTGCTTCATCCACTACTGAATTGAACCGCGCAGAGAAACTTAAGTTGGAATCTGAGGATTCAAAGGGTCCAGCTGAACAAAAATATTTATTAGAGCAGTCAACATCGGCAATTTCAACTGCCCAGAATATTGTTCAAAACGCACTTATTCAATCCACAGAAAAACAAATTGAACAGGAAACAGGTGCTCAGTTGGATGCAGAGGAAAATTTAACGACTGAAATTAAATCAGAAACGAACCGATTAATCCAACTTCAAGAAGAATTGAGAGAAACAACCCTTGACATGAAGAGCGCCAAGCGCAGTGAGAAAGAGGACCTTATAGCGACACAAAAGAAAATCAATAAGGAAATCGCATTGCTCAACGAGTCCATTCTGTTAAAAACCAATGAACGGCAAGAATTGCGCGAAGCAGCGAAAATTAGCTCGGCAATAAACGAAAGTGCTATCGACGAAGAAATAACACAAGAAACTGAGCGTCAGATTGCTTCATCAAAAGAGTACGCGGATTATTATGCAAAAGTGAATGAAGCGTTGGAAGTAGAACAACAAATCGCTACATTAGACGCTCAGTTGACGGAAAAGAAGAGTGCTGTTCGCCGTAAAATTCAAGTTTATGCGGGCGATTTAACAACCGAGCGAATTGAGGAATTGAATCGTGAAGCACTAGAAATTGCCGCAGTACAAAAAGACTTGAATGCACTGCGCGCACAGCAGGAAATTCTTCGAACGGCAGCTGAAAAAGAAACCAACCTTGCTGAAGATATGCGCTTAAAAATGCAAAATCTCGTGTTGCGCGGTATTGCTCCAATAGATAAGTTGGCAGTAATCGCATCCCTCGTTTCATTGCCAGCCAATGGATTAACCATAAGTGCGCCGAATGCTACGGTCGTTTCAACGGAAAGAAAAATACCGGTGAATGTCAAGATTCCAAGTGGATTGGTTTACCGCGTGCAAATAGGGGCCTTCGCCAATCCGATTCCTGCGGATCGCTTTGCGGAATTCAATCCGGTATCTGGAGAAAAGTTAAACAATGGGGTAACCCGGTATTTGGCGGGCTACTTCAATAACAGCAAACGCGTAGTGGAGGCACGTGATCAAATCAAAGCGCTGGGCTATGCGGATGCCTTTGCCGTGGCCTATTGTGATGGTCAGCGCATTACCTTGGCGGAAGCGCGAATAATGGAGGCAAACGGTACCTGTGTAGCGCTGGGAGAAAATGAATTGAATTTGGAACTTTCGGCAAATACGGCGCTCAGTTTAGGGATGGACACAAGCACGCAATTGACAAAGATCATTGAACGCGATTTAACTCTTCGCACCCTTTCTGAAGGGGATACCACCAAAAAACAACAACCGGTGCAAAATTACACTTACAACAAAGCGCCGGGAGCAGCACCTGCCGATGCGATAGAAAAAGTGAAAGGATTGTTTTTTACCGTTCAAATTGGGGTATATAACAAACCGGTTTCTGCCGATGTGCTCTATAATTTATCGCCTTTAATGACAGTAAGACTTCCTAATGGTCAGATTCGCTATTCAGTAGGCATGTTTATCTCTGTTGATGAAGCCCGTGTTAAAAAGCAAGAGGCCCTCGAACGAGGCGCAGCAGATGCTTTTGTTACGGCTTATTTCGATGGTGAGCGAATCACGGTAGCGGATGCCCAAAAGATGTTAGACGCTAGAGGGAATTTTTCGAATTCATCCATCTTGACGACAATGCCTTATCCAACCACACCTTCGCCAACAGTAAAGGATAAAGTAACAACTGTTAAACCGAAAAAGAACTACGACGGAATACAAATTGTGACGAAAAAAACCTTCAATGAATATCCTGTAGATGTGTTAAACCGCTATAATGCCCAGGGAAGCTTTTATTTCGATGAAACAGACAATCGTGTAAAATCGGTCATTTACCCAAATGAAGATGCTTTGCCACAAGTATCTTATTTCAAAGAAGATATCGATACGATGCGGGTTTTGAGATCTGAACTGAATACCGGTTTAACTGTTGCCATTGACATTGCAACGGCCTCTTTTGATGGGGAATTTACGGATTGGGTATTGCGTCAAAACTACCGACGAGAATTAGTTCAGACGGAAGAGAAACAAGTGTTGCGTTTATGCAATATCCCTGAAGATCGTTTGTTGGTGATTACTGAATACCTCACCCGTATAGGAATAAATTATAGTGTATTAAAATGAGTATGATAAATGCCTTAAGTCCAGAAATTGAAACATCTACAGCGGTTGATGTATTGGAGAAGCTTACGGACCAATTTGATCTGATCGTTTACAATGACGATGTCAATACCTTTGATCATGTCACCGATTGTTTGATTGACATCTGCGACCACGAGCAAGTTCAGGCCGAGCAATGCACCTTGATTATCCACCACAATGGCAAGTGTCAAGTGAAGAAAGGGGAGTACGAGGAGCTTGCTGCCATGTGCACGGCTCTTCATGACCGCGGCCTCAGTGCAACGGTAGAATAAAAAAATCGAAAACATCACTTGCAAAAGCAAAAAAAAGCATTACTTTTGCACCCAACAATGGCTTCGTAGCTCAACTGTATAGAGCACCACATTACGGCTGTGGAGGTTTAAGGTTAGAATCCTTACGAGGTCACAAAAACAGAGTGAGAGTGAAGTGCGAAAGCGGTTCACTCCACTCTGTTTCTCTTCGCTCTCACGCTCAAACTCACCTTTACTTACAAATCTTGGAGGATTCTTTCCACTCCAACACCCCCTCTAAATCCTTATAAAAGTTAGATTTCTCTAGTTCAGAGATCACAAAACAAAACGAGAATGAGAGCGAGAGCGTCATTAACTTCGTAGCAGCTTCGCAGTCTCGTTTTTGTTTTTCATCATTCCTGCCCTGAGCATTCTAAGATAAATCCAAATTTTTAAGCCGCTAATTTTACAAAAGGTTCATCTCTGTTTGCAACTGCAAAAATTCGAAGTACAATTTTGTTTGCTACTGCGTTTAGAACCGATAGTTTATGTTTTCCTTCTCCAACTTTTCTT
>CANGIC010000170.1 GCA_947453795.1 Flavobacteriales bacterium | reverse complement strand
TGTCTGCTGTCCGAAAACAAAAACACTCGAGAAGACGAAAAGGAAACCAAAAATTCGCTGCATCATTGCGTGCAAAAATAAGACAAGATTTACTTTAAGTTTGTTAAAATCTAAGAATACATGTCTCGAAAACTCTTTTCTAACCATTCACGGTGTGCAGGATGGGCAATGGAAATAAGCAATTTAGAGCGTTCTTGGATTGTTTTTCCGTGCAAGTTGATTGCACCATATTCGGTGACGACATAATGAACATGCCCACGAGTGGTTACAACGCCAGCGCCTGACCGAAGCACGGGTACAATGCGCGATTCACCACTTCTTGCAACAGATGGTAAGGCAATGATTGGCTTTCCGCCTTCGGATAGAGCTGCCCCTCGAATAAAATCCATCTGACCACCAATGCCCGAATAGATTTTTGTCCCCATCGAATCGGCACAGATTTGCCCACTTAAATCAATTTCTATCGCACTGTTGATCGCGCTAACTTTCGGATTTTTCCGAATGACTTCAACACTATTGACATAAGAGAAATCAAGCATCTTAAGTAATGGGTTGTCGTGCATAAAGTCGTATAGCTTTTTTGAACCCACAGCAAAAGATCCGACAATCATTCCGCGGTGTTTGTTTTTTTGTGAACCGTTAATCACACCAGACTCCACCAACGGAAGAATGCCATCTGAAAACATTTCGGAATGGATGCCCAGGTTTCTATGATTGCCGAGAAAGGAAAGAACGGCATTCGGAATTGAACCAATACCCAATTGGAGCGTCGCACCGTCTTCAATCAATTCTGCGACATTTTTACCAATGGAAATGGCGGTATCATTCAAGGGTGCAGCAAAAATTTCGGGCAAGGGATCGTCACATTCCACTGCAGCGTGAATCCGCGAAATATGGATAAAACCGTCCCCATGGGTCCGTGGCATTTGTGCATTGATTTGTGCGATCACAATTCGGGCTGTTTCTACTGCTGCTAATGAAATATCGACGGAGGTTCCGAGTGAACAAAAGCCATGGATATCTGGAAGGGAAACGGTGATCATGGCCACATCAATTTGAATCAGACCACTGCGAAAGAGGGATGGTGCTTCGCTGAGAAAAACAGGAATGTAGGAACCGCGTCCAGATTGGATATTCTCCCGGATATTCGGTCCGACAAACATGGGTTTAGGTGTGAAAGATTCGCGAAAATCAACACGAGAATAAGGGGCGTCTCCTTCTGTATGCAACGAGTAAATGGAAACATTCCGCAAGACATTGTGGCGTTGCGAGAGGGCCTCAACCAAACGTGAAGGCGTTGCTGCCGCCGTATGGATGAAAATGTTGGAATTGGATTCAATAACGCGCACGGCGTCGGCTGCATTGGTTATCATGGTGGTTTCTTTTCATAAAGGTACGAAAGGTAAACGAATGATGAAAACAGCAGCTGCTGCTGCTGCTGCACCTTTTGTAAAAAAGAAATAGTAACCTAATTGTTTAGAAAGAATTACGAATTAGGTGGCTGAGGTGCGACAGCAGTCTCGAAGCCACGAATTACGAATTAAAACCCCTTATTTTCGTCCTACATCAAACACAAATATCTCTCTGCCCTCTGCGGTAAATAGAAAAATCCTACTTTAAATAGGAAGAATTAAGAATTAAGAATTACGAATCTGAAGATTGGGTGGCTGAGGTGCGACAGCAGTCTCGAAGCCACGAATTACGAATTAAAACCCCTTATCATCGGCTTCTTTCAAACACAAATATCTCTCTGCGCCTCTGCGGTAAATAGAAAAATCCCACTTTAAATAGGAAGAATTAAGAATTACGAATCTGAAGATTGGGTGGCTGAGGTGCGACAGCAGTCTCGAAGCCACGAATTACGAAATAAAACCCCTTATCATCGGCTTCTTTCAAACACAAATATCTCTCTGCGCCTCTGCGGTAAAAAAATATTGCAGGAAATTCATAGAAATCTAAACTAGGTTTCGAAAAGTTAAATTAATGCGCGGATCAAATACCTTCTTGGATTTAGCAATGCAATGTTTCCAATGGTGCTGCATAGATCCCCCCATGATCAGTAATGACCCATGTGGTAAAAGAAGTTGCTTCGACACCCCCGTAGCCGTGTGTTTCATATCAAATCGACGTTCAGTGCCCAAACTTATTGATGCAATGACAGGATTTCTTCCGAGTTCTTTTTCATTGTCAGCGTGCCAACCATTGCTGTCCTTTCCATCGCGATAAAGGTTAGCCAAGACGCAGTTAAATGATACCCCGCAAGTGGTTTCTATTTTATTTTTTAGAACTTCTAGTTCTTGGGTAAACGGATGAGAAACGAGTGTGTTTCCTGAATAGTGGTAGGACTTTCCTTCGCTAACATGAAGTGATTCGAGTCGTGGTGTAGCATGCGTTTTTCCGAAAAGTGTGACTTTACCTTGTGACCAAGGGAGAGTGGAATGTAAGTGATGAAAAAGCGTGTCAGCTTCCTTTTGGGTTAGAAATTCAGAATCGAATAGAAACCAACCGTCTTCCAGGATTTCCTTGATCATAAATAACCAGAAACGCCGTACATGAGGTAACCAACCCATTCTTTGATGAGCTTATTCCATTCAGAGAAATTATCCACATTCGGGATGAGGTATTGGTCCCAATAATACGATTGATTTTCGCCAGTTGACATGTCGGTGGAGAAGGTGTCGCAGGGGATGCCTTCATGCACAAAACATGCATGAGCACGGCGCATGTGACTTCCCGAGGTGATGAGCAAAACACGCACCTTACCTTTGTATTCTTTGTCCAACACTTTCTTTGATTCCACGGCATTTTCATGCGTGTTTTTTGAGTTATTTTCTGTCAGGATGTCATTTTTCGGAATTCCCCATTTCACCAAAACCTCTTTGAATTGTTGGGCCTCATGCAATCCACGGTCTGTGACATATCCATGGTCGCCAGAAATGAGAATTTTTTTGATTTTCCCGGAATGATAAAGGGTAATCGCTTGCCAGATGCGGTCTCCACCTCTTCGAATACTAAGAACCCGCAAGTCATTGTTATACTCTGCCATACCTGTAAGTACAATCCCCACATCGTAATTTTTCACCTCTTTTATTGGTGTGCCTTTCACTTCCCACACTGAATAACATACCAACAGGATAAATGAATTCGTAAATAGGAGAAAAAATGAAAGTGCGAGGTATTTTGAGATGCGCTTCCATCGCGCATTTCGCAGGACAATAGCGCCTGTAGTAAATGCCACCAACCAAAAAAATGGAGACAACAAAAAAAGCAGTGCCTTGGATAAAATGAAAAACATGGCTTAAAATTAAGGTCTTCTGCGCAACTGTTGAGCGTTCGCACAAAGATTCCTGTATTTTTGCACAAAAAAAAGTGGGCAATGGCAAAAGGAAAAGAAATTTTTGGAATTGAATACAGTGAGATTCAGGATCTGCTTGTTCAAATTGGTACGAACATCATATTGGCCATCGTAATTCTCGTGGCTGGATTTTGGATTTCTAACTTGGTAACCAATGCCATTCGAAAAGTATTAAAGAAAAGCAATACGGATGAAGGACTGGTAACCTTCATGTCAAGCGCTACATCGTTAGTGCTTAAGGTGATGGTGGTGGTGAGCTCAATTTCTCAATTGGGAGTTGAAATGACATCTTTTGTTGCACTCTTAGGAGCCATTGGTTTGGCTATTGGTATGGCCTTTTCGGGGACTTTATCAAATTTTGCTGGGGGAATTATGATTTTGGTCCTAAAACCTTTTAAGGTAAACGATAGAATTATGGCCCAAGGTGAAAAAGGTGTAGTGCGTGAAATTCAAATATTCAACACCTTCCTTCACACGGATGACAACAAAGTAGTTATTCTTCCAAATGGACCTGTAGCAAATGGAAATATCATCAATTTCACAAAAGAAGCAACCCGACGCATTGAGTGTTTTGTGAGTTTGGATGTGGATTGTGATGTCGAAAAGGTAAAAGTTTTGATCTTGGATGCATTGGCAAACAATAAGGATGTGCTGAAGGACAAGGCGCCATTTGTAGGTGTTGAGGGGATGTATACAGGCGCAATGGTACTGACGGTGCGTGTTTGGGTAAAAACAGAAATCCATCAAGCCATGTATTATGTCGTGACGGACATACTTAATCAAACATTGCGGGAAAATGGGATTCATGTTTCCAATGTTCCTACGACACCACCGGTAAAGAAATGATTGACCTAAACCAACACCCTTTGATTCAAAAGTACATTGAATTCAATGCGTACGGAAAATTACTAGGAATGTCATTTAACATAACACAAGCGGGTATTGTCGACTATTCTTTAACCGTTCAAGCAGAACATCTCGCTACACCAAAGGCGGCGCACGGTGGATTAATCGCTGGATTTTTGGATGCTGTGGTAGGAGTAGGTGCCTTAAGCGCTGTCTGTGAGGAAGGTATGATAGTTTCCACTGTTGAAATGAAAGTGTCCTATTTTGAACCTGTTTTACTTGGTGAGCAAATCGTTGGTCAATCAAAATTGATGAAACGTGGCAAACGATTCCTCTTTATGGAGGGAGAAGTCCACAATCTAAATGGCGTTTTAGTGGCTAAAGCCAGCGCTACATTAAATGCCTACCCCGCACCAATCAAATCCGAGTGAGAAAGAGCCCAGAAGAATCGGGACAAGATGTGAGAGCGAATAACTCGTGATTCGCCAGTCCTTTGTCTTTTGTCCTTCGAAGCTTAACGAGCGAAGAAGTGTCATTTGTCCATTACAAAGAGAAACTGACTAATCAGTCAATAGTTTAAATGCGTATCTTTGAAAAAAAACAACATGGACAAACGCACGAAACTCATTCACACGGCTAAGCAACTGTTTTCCGAACATGGGTTTTACGGTACGGCAACTGCGCGCATCGCAAAAGAAGCCGGAGTGAGTAATGGAATTCTCTTTCACTATTTCCCTACAAAGGATGTGTTAATCAAGGCAATGTTTTTTGATGTTAAGGACCGATTGTTTGATTATTCCGTTGGACAAGTCTATAAAGGGGCTACGCTGAAAGAAAGTATCTATACGCTCTGGTTGGCAGCAATTGAATTTAATTTAGAGAACCAGAACGATTTTGAATTCATTCGTCAATTTGAAACCTCCCCATATTACCGGGCAGAAACGGAACTCGAGCATCGCTATGTGCAATTGTCCTTAGAATTGATCAACAAAGGCATAGAAGAGGGACAGTTCAAACAAATCCCTGCGATGTTGATCTTTAAGTCAATGTCTGCTCAGGTGGAAACGACAGTTCGTTTTTTAAAAATGAACAATATGGTTCTCGATGATGTTGAATTCACGCACCGCCTGTTTGAAATGGTTTGGGATACTTTAGCGAAAAAATAGAAGAAAATGAAAAATGTAGGATTAGTTACTGGTGCTTCAAGTGGCATCGGAATGGAAC
>CANGIC010000169.1 GCA_947453795.1 Flavobacteriales bacterium | reverse complement strand
TCGCGCTTCAACGAAGGATTTCTCGGACACACAAGCGGAACAGACATTCTTTCAAACGAGACCTTTGACCTCAATGCTTCCAATTGGCCAATGAAAGCAAAAACTTCCTACATAATCGAACTGCGATGAACCGAATTTTAACCCTTTTTGGAATTTTCCTTTTCGGAACAACAGTCTTTAGTCAAGGGCAAACACGTACGTATGTCTCTGTGAACAAAGAAGGGAATTCAATCGTAGTGAAGGTATCAGATGGTAGCTATTACTTCACCTATTTCAGTTCAGAAATCCTACAGACCGCTTTTGTGCCCAATGGCGAAACGCTCAATAACGACTCACATGCCGTGATTGCAAAAAGCACAAGTGACGACATCGAATGCATCCAAGATCAAGAGTCACTTGTCATTCTGAACGGTTCCAAAAGCATCACTGTTGACATCCAAAAAGAACCATTCAATGTTTCGTACAGGCACGATGCCAACTTATTGATTGCCGAAAAACAAGGTTATCAAAAATTAGGAAACGGGAACAAAGCACTTTCCTTTAGCATCACGAAAGAAGAGGCCTTATACGGAGGTGGCGCGAGAGCGTTAGGAATGAATAGAAGAGGAAATCGTTTGGAATTGTACAACCGAGCACATTATGGTTACGAAGAACGTTCCACCTTGATGAATTATACCATGCCCATTGTCATCAGCTCCAAGCGCTACATGATTCATTTCGATAACGCGCCGATTGGATTCTTGGATTTGGATTCAGAAAAAAACAACAGCATCGTATATGAAACTGTTGCTGGTCGAATGGTGTATCAAGTCATTACCGGAAATTCATGGGAAGACCTTATTGCGAATTACACTTCAATTACGGGCCGACAACCTTTGCCCCCGCGTTGGGCTTTCGGAAACTTCGCCAGTCGCTTTGGCTATCACTCACAGGATGAAGTAGAATATACGGTGAACCAATTTTTCAAGGACAGCATTCCACTTGATGCCGTGATTTTAGACCTTTATTGGTTTGGGAAAGAGATTCAAGGAACCATGGGGAATTTAAAATTTTACACCGACTCCTTCCCTGCTCCTGATCGAATGATTCAAGATTTGAATGCGAAAAACATTCATACTGTTTTGATTACCGAACCTTTCATCTTGACCACTTCTGACCGCTGGAAAGAAGCCGTTGACAATGATATCTTGTGCAAGGACAGTCTCGGAAAACCATTCACCTACAACTTCTATTTTGGAAATACCGGCTTAATTGACGTTTATAGCGAAGCGGGAAAAAAGTGGTTTTGGAACATTTACACCGGATTAATTGAGCGCGGAGTTTCTGGCTTCTGGGGAGATCTTGGTGAACCTGAAGTCCATCCACACGACTTGAGACATGCCAATGGTCCTGCCGATTGGGTGCACAACATCTATGGTCACGATTGGGCGGGCTTGATTCACAACGGGTACAAATCTAAGTACCCCAACATTCGACCTTTCATTTTAATGCGTGCTGGAGCAGCAGGTTCTCAACGGTATGGAATGATTCCATGGTCTGGTGATGTCAACAGAACATGGGGTGGATTGCGCCCACAAACAGAAATCTCCCTTCAAATGGGATTGCAAGGTATTGGCTACATGCACTCAGACTTGGGGGGATTTGGCGGAGCAAATGATGATCGTGAATTGTATGTACGCTGGTTGCAATATGGAGTTTTCCAACCCATTTTCCGACCGCATGCCCAAGAAGAAGTGGCGAGTGAACCTGTCTTTAAAGATGCGGAAACAAAAGCCCTGGCGAAAAAAGCAGTGCAGCTTCGTTACGATCTTTTGCCATACAATTACACCTTGGCTTACATCAATAGTACGAAAGGAACACCACTTATGCGTCCGTTGTTTTATATGACACCAAAGGACACATCCTCCTACCGCATTTCCTCTACCTATCTATGGGGAGATGCCTTCTTGGTGACACCGGTGACCGATCCAAAAGTGAGTGAAGTGACCGTCGCGTTTCCGACGAACACCACTTGGTTTGATTATTATTCACCCGGATATATTCGCGTGAACGGAAAAGAAGGAATTGCCAAACAACAAATCAGAACCACCATGGACCATATACCAACTTATGTGAAAAGTGGCACCTTCGTAACCCTATGTCCTGGCATGCAACATACCTCTGAATTTAAACCAGAAAACATCGATGTGCTCTTCTACCTTGACCCAAATATTGCTGAAGCCAATGGCATTTGTTATACCGACAACGGTACTGATGCACAAGCCATTGAAACCGGAAACTACAGTCTGATCAACATGCACTACAAACAATTGGGAGGTCGTTCCGTATTCGATTTCTATGTTACTGAAAAGCCAATAAAGGGTGCGATTGCGGATGAACTCGTGGTGCGCAATGTGCCCAATGCACCAAAATCTGTGAAGGTGAATACAAAAAATGTAGCGTTCACCTACAACCAAGAGATGCATGAAGTGCGTATTCAGGAGGTTGGAAATGGGAAGAAAAATCGGGTCAACATCTTGTGGTAACACTTTCATAGTGTCATTTTGACATTTACATATTTTTTTTATTACATTTGAACCTGTTCTACTAAATTAAAACTATGCTAAAATCAGTACTTACTGCGCTTACATTGGCGTTTCTTGCAATGACAAGCTTTGAAGCGATGGCTCAAGGTGCAACGATCAAGGGGACCGTTACGGACTCTTTGAATCAACCTCTGTACAATGCATCGGTCATTCTCGAGGGACAATCTAGGGGTGCATTGACAAACGACAAAGGATTTTATTCCATTACGAATGTCCCAGCTGGAACCTACAAATTGATTTTCCGATCATCAGGATTCAACATTGTTTCTAAATCCATCACATTAACGGCAGGCCAAACATTGATTTCCGATGCAGTACTGGTTTCTGCAATTCAAGAAATTGATGAAATGGTTGTTATTGGTTACGGTACCACACGCTCGTCAGACATGACAGGTTCTGCAGCTGTTTTGACGGATAAGAACTTTGTTCAAGGATCTGTATCAACACCAGAACAGTTGATCATGGGTAAAGCGGCGGGGGTGAAAGTAAACTCCAATGATGGTGCACCTGGTTCCGGAAGTACGATTCGTTTGCGCGGTGGGACATCCATCAACGCGAGCAACGACCCATTGATCGTCGTGGATGGAGTTCCTTTGGATAATGGAGGTATCTCTGGAGCATCTAGCCCCTTGTCCCTCATTAACCCAAATGATATCGCCTCATTCGTCATTTTGAAAGATGCCTCTGCAACCGCTATTTATGGTTCGAGAGGTGCGAATGGCGTAATCCTCATTACCACGAAAAAAGGAACAGGGCTGAACGATAAAGTAAGCGTCATTGTCGATTCAAAACAATCGCTTTCAACTGTAGCGAAATATGCGGATGTGTTGAGTGCCGATGAATATAGAAATTTGATTACTACAAACGGAACACCTGCACAAGCGGCTTTGTTGGGAACAGCCAACACAGACTGGCAACGTCAAGTATTCCACAACGCATTTGTGACAGACAACAACGTTTCAGTAACTGGAGGAATCAAAAATTTACCGTACCGTTTGTCCATGGGGAACCGCAACGAGAATGGATTGCTTCGTCGTGACCTTTTCAATAGAACATCTGCATCATTGAGCATGACGCCGACTTTCCTCGATAAGCATTTACAAGTGGAATTGAATACCCGTATAGTACATACACAAAATTTCTTTGCCAACAGAGGGGCCTTGGGTGCTGCCTATTTTGATCCAACAAAACCTGTAAATGACACTGCTGGAATCAACAACTATTACGAATGGATGGATGGCAACAAACCCGTGACCTTGGCACCAAAAAATCCAGTTGGATTACTTTACTCTCGTGAAGATGTGAGCAAGGTGAATCGTTTGATTGGAAACGTGAAATTGTCTTACAAGCTTCATTTCTTTCCAATGGTTAAAGTGGTGGTAAATGCAGGTACAGATCAATCGGAAGGAACAGGCAGCGTAACCGTTCCCGTAAATTCTGCATCTGGTTATTTTTCTTTGGGAAGTTTCAGTCAATACCGCCAAACGAAAGGAAACAAATTGCTGGAAGCATACGCGAATTTTAACAACGGAGAGAAAAATTCAAAACACTTGGTGGATGTTACCCTTGGGTATTCATACCAAGATTGGTACACTGCAAGCCCGAACTATGCAACATACAGCTTAGGAAAACCTGATTCGGTCATTCAAGTTGCTTCAGCAAATCCATTCTACACAAAGAATGCATTGCTTTCATTCTATGGTCGTTTGATTTATACATTTAGTGATAAATACGTATTCAACGCTGTTCTTCGTCGCGATGGTTCTTCACGCTTTAGTCCAGATACGCGTTGGGGTCTTTTCCCTTCTGTTTCTGCTGCTTGGATCGTGAGCAAAGAAGATTTCATGAAGTCCTTCAAATCCTTGAATATGTTGAAAATCCGAGGTGGTTATGGGGTGACCGGTCAGCAAGACGGCATAGGTGATTACGCCTACATTTCGAATTATTACCAGGGAGCCACTAGTGCGCAATATGCATTTGGAGGACAATACTACACTGTTTTCCGTCCTGATGGATTTGATGCCAACTTGAAATGGGAGCAAACAGCCAGCTACAACGTTGGTCTTGATTTCGGTTTCTTGAAAGACCGCATCAGTGGAACAATTGATTTGTATACGAAAACAACAACAGACCTTTTGGCAACGGTTCCCGTTCCTGCTGGGTCAAACTTCACCAACCAGATTTTGACGAATGTGGGAAGTATGAACAACAAAGGAATTGAGGTAAGCACGAATATCGGAGTAATTGCGAAGAAAGACATGCGTTTTGATGTCATGGTGAACGGTACTTACAACAAAAATACGGTATTGAAACTGTCACAAGTGAATGATCCAAACAGCCCGGGAATTCTGGTAGGTGGTATTGCTGGTGGAATTGGAAACACCGTACAAGTGCACCAATTGGGATCACCGACATTCTCTTACTTTGTGTACGAGCAAAAGTACGATGCCAATGGGAATCCAATTGAGTCAGGTGCTTTGATTGATCCAAACAATCCTACAGGCGCAAAATACACGGACTTAGATGCCTTCGTTGACCGCAATGGTGATGGGGTAATCAATATTGACGACCGTTACATCTCACACAAAGCTGCACCGAATGTGTTCCTCGGAATGACCTTGAACTTTAGCTACAAAAAATGGTATGCTGGACTTTCGATGCGCAGTGAGTTGGGTGGATACATCTACAACAACATTCACTCGAACAACGCTACTTTCCAATCTGTAAATGGTACTCAACAATACTTAAGCAACATTTCACAATTGTACTACACAGAACAATTCCAAAAAACATCTGAGCGTCAGTTGTTGAGTGACCATTATTTGGAAAAAGCGAACTTCCTTCGTTTGGATTATATCAATGTTGGTTATAACTTCGGGAAGATGGAATGGACAGGTAAAAAAGTTGGTCTGAATGCATCACTTGTT
>CANGIC010000168.1 GCA_947453795.1 Flavobacteriales bacterium | reverse complement strand
GAGTTACTAATTACGAGTTACTAATTACGAATGACGAGTCATTGTTGTCCGATAAAATTTTTCCGCTCTTCTTGCAAGAAAAAAATAAAAATCCCCTCGTGGAGGGGCAAGGGGTGGTTTATACATGCTTCTTAAGCTATAACACAGGTGTCAATACCAAAGAAGTTCACTAAAATCTGCTTAGATATTCCGCCCCAGCGGCTTTTCCGCAGCGGAGGTGAGCAAACAAAACCTGAACATAATTCAAAATGACCAAAAGTACACTGCGCAATTTAGATAAAACATAAACGTGCATTTAGTCGGACAACAATGGTTACGAGTGACTAATTAAGAATTACAGGTCGTGATATTTTGGTGGCTCCGCCTCAGCGGAAACGTGAGGTGCGCTAGCAGACTCGAAGCCAAGAATTTCAAGCATTCAAAAACTAGTAACTCGTAACTGATAACTCGTAACTCCAATTTCGTCCTTTGTCCTTCGAAGCTCATCGAGCGAAGAAGTGTCCTTGGTCAATCAGCGCAGCGGTCCTTTTTCGGAGCATAGAACATGGAGCATGGAGCATAGAATATGGATCAATCAATTTTCTATCAGCGTAGCGGTCCATTGTCTTTTTAACCAATTCAAATCGTTGAAAATCAAAGAATAACAAAAAATAAGGAATTTTAACACTCTGTTTTAAACGCTTGTTTAAAATTGCTGCTTAATTTTGTGCGCAAATTGACGAAGGGTGAAAACAGATTCTACCACGGAGGATAAAATCAAAGAGGCAGCGAAACAAGTGTTCATTGCGAAAGGTTTTTCGGGCTGCACATCGCGGGAAATTGCGAAAGCTGCCGGGATGAATGTGGCCTTAGTGAATTATTATTTCCGATCAAAAAGTGCCTTGTTCAAAATCATTTTTGAAGCGGCAATGGGAGATTTTCTCCTTTCCATGCTGGATGTATTCAACACCTCCCTACCGCTTGAAGATAAATTGCGCAACTATCTCGACCGAGAATATGCGTTTTTGACCAAATATCCAGAGATTCCAAGTTTCATTATCAACGAGATGGGAAGAAAAGAGGGGGTTCACATTGACAATACCGCGGTATTTCAATGTATCGAGCACACGGGAATCTTTGAAGAATGCTTAATGGAACAGAAAGCTGGCCGCATGCGTGAAATCGATATTACGAGTATCACGCTTTTGATGATGTCGAATTGCCAATTCCCTTTCATGGGTGCTGCGGTGATCAAGCAGGTACATGCTTTAAGCGACGAACAATACGAAAAACAACTTGTTCAACATAAACAAATAGTCACAGACATGCTCATCGGATATTTGTTTCCCGAGAGCAAATCAACTCAAATCACACAAAAATGAAACGACTAATTGCAGGATTCATCCTGATTTCAGCGCTTCCAGTTCAAGCTCAGCAACTGGACTTGGAAACGTGCCTCCGCATGGCGGACACGGCAAATCTTACGCTGCGAAACGCCCGATTGGACATCGCTATTACGGATAAAAACCGTGACGCCTATTTAGCGGCGCGCTTGCCACAAGTTTCCTTCACGGGAGATTACAAATACAACGCTATCATTCCTGGTCAAGTTGTTCCTGCCGCTTTTTTCGGTGGTCCTCCCGGGTCATTCTCAACGGTACAATTTGGGGTGCCTTTCGTACTCAGCAACAATGTACAACTCACACAGATTCTATTCAACACACAGTTGAATTATGGATTAGCAGCACTTCGCGTGAACAATCAAATTGTTGACATTCAATTGCGATTGACAGAGCAGGAAGTGCGTCATCAAATAGCGAGTACCTATTTTAATTTACAAGCCGTAAATCGTCAACTCACTTTTGTGAATGGAAATCTGGCGAATATGGACAAATTGATCCGCAACATGCAAGCCATGGTTGCTCAACAAATGATGCTTCAAACAGATGTTGACAAGTTAACCATCAATCGTTTGAGTCTTCAAAACACAGATCAAACATTAAGAGCAACAAAATCACAATTGGAAGGATTACTGCGCATTCTGATTGGAATGAATGCAGATGCGCCTGTAAATTTGGCGCCTGATGCAATGGTAGAGAAATCGATTCTCCTAGATCTTGGTGAAGCCAATTATCCTGAACTTGAACTCATTAAAACGCAGCAGATGATGAACAATGAGGAACGAAAAGGAAACAACATGGCGTATTTACCAAACCTTTCCTTTTATGGCACTTACAATTATAGCATCAACATGAAACCTCAGGACAGCTACCGAGTGGGCATCGAAGGTGCGTTTTTAGGTCTTCGATTGGATTGGAAATTGTTTGATGGACTTGAAAAGGTGCACAAGCAAGCAGCGAACAAATTCACCGCTGAAAAGTTAAACAACCAATTGGATCAAACACAGCAGCAGCTTGAATTGCGCAGATCAAATGCTTTAAATCAGATTGGTATCCAAACCACATCACTGAAAATTGCGCAAGAACAATTGAAACTTGCTGACAACATTTACAACCAGACCGCGGCAAAATTTGAGCAAGGTGTAGCCAGTTCGAATGACCTCATCATAGCAGACAACGCATTGCAACAAGCACAAACGACTGTTGTAGCGTCCTACATACAATTGCGTCAGGCAGAGCTTGACTACCTCAAATCAATCGGAAGCATTAAATAAATTCAAGAATAGCAACTACATACATCATGAACAAAAGAATCATTACCATCGCAATCGTCGCAGTTCTCCTCGTTGGACTTACCATCATGAAACTGCTTTCAAACAAAGCGGCAGCCGAAAAGAAAATATACATCCATGACACTGAAGCAGCCGTTCTCGTTGATGCTGCTGCGCCACAGATGCACACCTTTGAAAGCGCCTTTACCTATTTAGGTGTTTTCGACCCAATCCGTCAAAATACCATTGGCTCGGATGCCCAAGGGAAAATCGTTCGACTTTCCGTGGAAGAAGGCGATGCTGTTTCTCAAGGACAAGTATTGGCGAAAGTTGACGACGAGCTATTGCAGCTCCAACTTGAAAACGCTGAAATCTCTGTGGAAGGTCAAGAAAATGACAATAAGCGCTACAGCAATCTTTCTAAAGACAATGCGGTACCAGAAATGCAGGTAGAAAAAACACGCCTTGGATTGCGTTCAGCCGAAGTGCAGAAAAAACAATTGCAAAAACAATTGAGAAGCACGAACATCAGTGCGCCATTTGCAGGGGTGATTACGAAGAAAATGGTCGATCTTGGATCTGTGATTGGTGGTGGTTCTCCACTATTCGAAATCACCGACATTTCTTCATTGAAATTGACAGTTAGTGTACCGGAGCGTGACATCTTGAAATTCAAAATGGGTCAAACTGTTTCTGTTCGCGCTGACATCTACGGTGGACGTTCATTCGATGGTAAAGTCGTTAACATCGGTGTACAAGCAGACAAGACACACAACTTCAAAATTCAAATCACGGTAAAAAATGCTAGTCGTGAACTGTTGGCCGGCATGTATGGATCAGTGAATCTTCAAAATACCACGAGTGTCCGCGCCTTGGCAATTCCTCGAAAAGCCCTAGTAGGTTCGTCTAAAAACCCTCAAGTTTATGTCATTCGCAATGGAAAAGCCATCTTAACTTCTTTCAATGCTGGAACCTCAGATGGTCAGTTCATTGAAGTAATCAGTGGCATCTCAAAATCAGACCGCATCGTAGTGAAAGGTCAGGTCAATCTGCAAAACAAATCAAACGTAAAAACTTCAAAATAGGACTGACATGACTCTTACGGAATTATCAATTAAACGTCCGTCCTTCATTATCGTGATCTTCACGATCCTTGTTGGAGGTGGATTATTGTGCTACAATCAGCTGAGCGTCGAGTTATTGCCCGACTTCTCTCCTCCCCTCATCACGGTAACAACAACCTATCCAGGTGCATCTCCTGCCACAGTTGAAAGTCAAGTATCAAAGCCCCTCGAGGATGCCTTGAGTGGACTAGAAAACATTTCTGAGGTGACTGCCTTTTCATTGGACAATGCGTCTATCCTCTTGCTTGAATTTAAGGCATCAGCAAACATTGACAAAGTGTTGGAAGATGCCCAACGGAAAGTGAACAACATCCGCAACAACCTTCCTGAAGGCGCACTAACTCCTGTGCTTTCGAAGATTGAACCGAATGCTTCTCCTGTGCTTCAAGTGAGTGCCGTAAGTAAGAACATGGACGACCGGGAATTCATGGAATTGATGGACGATCAAATCATCCCACAAATCAAGCAAATCAAAGGGGTTGGTGATGTTCAAGTCATTGGAGGTGAAAAACGCGAATTCCGCGTGAATGTAGACACTGAAAAAATGCGTCTTTATGGCCTTTCTCTAAGTGCTATCAACCAAGCCATTCGTGCAGCAAATGCTGAATTTCCAACGGGTAAAGTCAAGGATGAATCGGAACAAATGACCGTTCGTTTCTCGGGAAAATTCCAGAAAGTGGAAGATTTGAAAAACCTTATCCTCTCGAATAACGGAACGTCTAACATTCGTTTGAGCGATGTCGCAAGTGTTACCGATGCGTCGAAGGATCAAATCACCATCAGCCGTTTGAATGGGGTTAATGGTGTTGGTTTGCGTATTAAAAAACAAAGTGATGCAAATGCGGTGGATATGGCCAAAGCGACCAAAGACCGCTTCAAAGAAATTGAAAAGAAATACAAGAAGGAAGGAATTACCTTCACCGTAGCGACAGATACTTCTATTCCTACACTGGACTCCGTAAACGCGGTAATCCACGATTTGGAACTTGCCGTATTGTTGGTGGCAGCCGTGATGCTCCTCTTCTTGCACAGTTTGCGTAATGCATTCATCGTATTGATCTCGATTCCAGCTTCATTGATTTCCACGTTCATTGCGATGTATCTTCTTGGATACACCTTGAACTTGATGACCTTATTGGCTATGTCATTGGTGATTGGAATTCTTGTAGATGACTCGATCGTGGTCTTGGAAAACATCTACCGCCACCTTCAAATGGGTAAAAAACGGCGGCAGGCAGCGTTGGATGGACGCAATGAAATTGGTTTTACAGCACTCGCCATTACCCTTGTGGATGTCGTGGTGTTCTCTCCAGTCGTCTTCATCGAAGGAACCATCTCAGATATCCTTCACCAATTTTCCATCGTCGTCGTGGTTTCGACCTTGATGTCCCTCTTCGTATGTTTTACCTTGACGCCATGGTTGGCTTCTCGCTTCGCTAAAGAGGTCGAACTCAACCCGAAAAACCCTTTTCAGGCATTTTTACTTTGGTTCGAACGGAGAATCAGTATTTTCACGAACCAATATGTAAAGTTGGTGGGATGGTCTTTACGGCACAAACTCATCATGGCACTCGTCATTTTTGGAATTTTCGTTGCAAGCATGGCCACGATGGGACTTGGAATTGTTGGGCAGGAGTTTGTGGCTCAAGGCGATCAAGGGAAATTCATGATTAAGTTGAAATACGACAAGAGCACCACATTCGAGGAGAACAATGCAACGACTTTAGAAATCGAGCAAATGATTCTCGCTCAAAAAGAGGTAGTAGACATCGTTTTTGCCAATGTGGG
>CANGIC010000167.1 GCA_947453795.1 Flavobacteriales bacterium | reverse complement strand
ATACGAAGGATTTAAGTTTGAATCCACATTCACCTTTTTCAATCCAGGAATAATGAATGGATTGCGAATTTGATTCTCATTCAGGTTGATTGGCATCGTCACCGGCGCATTTTTCACAGATTTTCTGTTCAATGCTGGCAACTTCACGGTATAAGGAGTGGAATTCGTAGCGGTATTTTCCATTACGATACTGTACTCAAGGGTTCCTTCAGCTCCAAGTTCCTTTTTAATCACTTTCTTCAGAAGGGTAATATAATGCTCTTCAAGCCACTCATAAAAGAAATGAGAGGGTACTTGAATCGTCAGAATATTATCTTCCAGTTTTACCGGCAGAATCGGTTCAAACCACGTTTTATATGCTTGCAAAGAAATATTATCCTTGATCACTTTTAAACATGAATTCCAAACGATTTCGTGATTATTCCCCATTACAAGTCCTTTTTTTTGATAAGTAAGCAGTATAGTTTTTCGTGTCGAGTTTCCTCTGAAAACGGTGATTTGTTTTCGAGGACAAATGTTCTAATAAAAAAGTTATAAAAAAAGTGGAAAGGGGGTTGACTTTTTGAAAAGTTTTACTTGTTAATTAGATTCTTCGTTCAAAACTTCATTATCGGTATTGGGAAGTTAATATCATAACTAAATTTTCGGATTATCGCCAATAAATCAACATTTTACTCACTTTAAATCAGGAGGTCAAATTTAAGAAATACCAAGAGAAATAATTCAGTTGCATTTCATTATTTTAGCCGATAATTCTAGATCAATGAAGCTTTCATTTTCCAACACCATAGAACTTAGGGTTCGCTACAGTGAAACAGACCAAATGGGTTATTGTTATTATGGTAACTACGCACAGTACTTTGAAGTTGGACGTGTCGAAGCATTGCGTAGTATTGGGATGAGCTACAAAGCACTGGAAGACAGTGGGATCATGCTTCCCGTTTCTGAGTTTCAAGTGAAGTATGCTGCACCTGCTTATTACGACGATTTACTGCGGATAGAAACTCAAATTATTGAATTGCGTGGTTCTCGTTTACTTTTCGATTACCGCATCAACAACGAAAGTGGTATCGTCATTTGCACCGCATCAACAACATTGGTTTTTGTAAAAAAAGAAAACATGAGACCCGTTTCACCGCCCACTGAATTTACCGATCGTATCCAACCTTTCCTTTGTCATGACTAAGTCCTTTTTATATACTCCCGCTACAAAAGAATTCATCCAAGCAAACACAACAGTTCGCGCAGGAGAAACACGTCTCGGTCAACTCGTGAAAGACTGTACAAATCAAGAAGGTTGCAACTACGTCATTCTTGGCATTGAAGAAAGTGTAGGACCTCGATTAAACTCAGGTCTTCCGGGAGCAGAAAAAGCATACAGCGCCTTTCTGACGCGATTTCTCAATATGCAGTCCAATCGTTTTTTAAATGGAAACGACATACTCATTGCCGGGACGATTCAAGTAAATTCATCGTCAACTAATGAACATCCAACGGTGGAAGAATTGGACGAATTGGTAACCGAGACGCTTCGACCCTTTCTGACTAAAGGAATGATTCCAATAGTGATCGGAGGGGGACACAACAACGCGCTTCCCATTATTCGCGCAATCCATCAATCGTCGGGATCGACATTGGGTATTGTCAACATGGACCCTCATGGAGATTGCCGTGCCACAGATTTACGCCACAGTGGAAACTCCTTTTCATTCGGTTTGGAAGAAAAAATCATTCACTACTATTCTGTGATCGGACTTCATCCGCAATACAACAACAGCTTCATTCTCGATTTTCTGAATAGAAAAGAATGTGGATATTCATTATTCGATGATTATTTGGTAGGAAAAAGGGATCTACTTACCGATGTGTATTCGGAAAAGTCGCATTTGGAATCCCTTGGAAATTACGGGATTGAATTGGACATGGACGCCATCACAGGAATGCCTTCATCGGCCTTCACTCCGAGTGGATTTTCGTTGAATGAAGCACGCATGTTCGTAAAGACCTTGGCCAATAGCGCGAATTGCACTTATTTACA
This sequence comes from Flavobacteriales bacterium, assembly GCA_947453795.1. Taxonomy (GTDB): domain Bacteria; phylum Bacteroidota; class Bacteroidia; order Flavobacteriales_D; family Crocinitomicaceae; genus M0103. The sequence continues at coordinate 3,615 of CANGIC010000167.1, read as the reverse complement.
TTTACCTGAAGGTGCGCCTACCAGCGAACAAGAAAACAAAGTTGTAGGTAAAGCCCTCGCCTACTTGACTTGGGACTTCATTCACGAGCATCAAAAAAGCAAGCAATAACTAAGAAAAGATTATTTCGCCCAACGCGTTGTCAACAGCGTTATGGTCATATCGACATCACATCCAGCAGGCTGTGGTGCACGACTTTGGGCATAGGTGAAGATGATCTTTTTACCATCTACATTGCCTACTTTCAGCGAATCGTCAATATTCACAGGATAATATCCTTTGACAGCACCATTTTCTTTTGTCGAAATCACCACGGGACATGCTGAATTTCCAAGATGAATGGTACCAATCAATTCATTGACTTGAAGGGATTTTTGCATTCTGCAAGTCGCGCAAGACGTGATTAATGAAGCAATGGCGATAGAAAGGAAAATAGATTTCATGGCTTAATTTTTAATTTCTCACGAAGTTAGCAAGAATGGTGCAAAAAAAAAGTGGCCCTAAAGCCACTCTTCCCTTAACCTGTAGATGTTAATAATTGATCCGTGCATACTTTAACGACAATCTCCTTGCAGGGTTACATTTATTTCAAGAATTAACATTTCATCATTGAAAAACAAAAATCATCGGCATCAAAGCCCTTTGAAACTCGTTTACCTTTGGCATCGATGAAGGATGAAAAATCGATTAAAGCATTGATTCAACTTATTGATGATCCGGATGAGCACATTTTTGGGCATGTCCGAGAGACCTTAATGAGCTATGGCCATGATGCGATTCCTTTTTTAGAAAATTCTTGGGAGCACGATCATTACGATATAATTTTCCAAGCGCGCGTCGAGCAGATTATCCATGAAATTCAATTTGAAGAAACAAAAACACAGTTAATTCAGTGGTGTAACTCCGACGATAAAGATTTGTTAAGAGGGGCGTTGATCATTGCACATTATCAATACTCAAGCTTGGACGACACCGCTGTTCATGAAGCCATTCAAGCCATCCGAAAAGACATTTGGCTCGAAATCAACAACACGCAAACGGCCTTTGAGAAGATTAAAATCATGAACCACATCTTCTTCGAAAAGTACAATTTCCAAGGAGACACAAAGCACTTTTACGCCACCGACAATTCGTGCATCAACAGAGTGCTAGAAACGAAAAAAGGAAATCCCCTAAGTCTTTCCGTCCTTTATAGTATTGTTGCGCAGTCATTGGACATTCCTCTTTATGGCGTGAATCTCCCCGACCATTTCATATTGGCTTACATGGATGAGTTGGGTACTTTAGCCCAAATGGACAATCCAAACAAGTGGGGAGTATTGTTTTATGTCAATCCCTTTGCGAAAGGCAGCTTACTTGATGAGAACGAAATCCGCGAATTCATCGATCGACTTGAATTGAATCACAACCGAGCATATTACGAACCCTGCTCAAACAGTGACGTGTTGAAGCGGATGATTAGCAACTTAATCAGCACATTTCAATCCAAGGGAAATGCCGAAAAGGTGAATCAGCTCCATGAACTTCGACTTTTGATTCCTTAACGGATTTCAAATTCCACATCAAAACTTTTCAGTTTTTTAAAAAGCTCATTTGACGGATCGACCTTGATACTCTTTGATGGCATTTGCACTTCAACATTGTCCAGGGGATCAAAAATCGTAAAGCGCAGGTCACAACGGCCCGGATTTTCCAAGAACAATTTATTCAAATCGGAAATCAATCGTTGATCCAAAGACTTCGTTGACAGTTTTATTTGAATCGTATTTGCCTTTGTTTCACGCAGATTTTGAAGCATATCGATGGAATGAATAACAAATTCCAATTCATTTCGTCGCGGTGGTGTTTCAATACGCCCTTTGATGGCCAAGAAAGCACCCGGTTGAAAAAAGTGCTTGTATTTCAGGTAATTCTCCCGCCATAAAAACAATTTGAAGCTATCTGTATAATCTTCAATTTGTAGGGTGCCAAAGGGATCTCCGTTGCGCGTTTGTCGATGTTCGGCCTCGGTAACCGTTGCTGCAATCAACAAGTCACGTCCTCTATTTTGTTCAAGTTCATTCAACATACCGATGCGGCCATTGCAGAACGATTCAATCTCAATGCGAAAATCATCCATCGGATGTCCCGATATAAAGATCCCAACTACCTCTTTCTCCCGGTTTAATTTATAGATACTCCCCCATTCTTCACACTTAGGGATTTCTGGCTCAGGTAGCTTCGTAGTTTTACTCTCGCCAAACATATCAATCTGCGGAGAAAGTTTCGCCTCTTGAACCGCATTTCCATACTTCGTCAAATTTTCCAAAAACGATTTTCCGCTTGGATCTTCATGAAGGTATTGCGCGCGATGTACCGTTGTAAATGAATCAAATCCACCCGCATAGGCCAAACTCTCCATCACCTTCTTGGTCACAACACGCAGGTTAATGCGTTCTGCAAAATCAAAAATGGAGGTATATGTGCCATCTGTAAGTCGCTCGTCGATTATGGATTCAACAGGACCTCCACCAACACCCTTAATCGCACCGAGGCCAAAACGCACCGCTCCATCCTTATTCACCGTAAACTGAAAATTGGATTCATTTACATCTGGTCCGAGCACGGGCAAGCCCATTCGGCGGCATTCTTCCATGAAGAAAGATACCTGTTTGATGTCACTCATGTTATTGGACAGTACCGAAGCCATGTATTCGGCTGGATAATTTGCTTTTAAATAGGCAGTTTGGTAAGCAATCCAGGCATAACATGTAGAGTGCGACTTGTTAAACGCGTACGATGCAAATGCCTCCCAGTCTTTCCAAATCTTTTCCAGCTTTGTAGCATCGTGTCCCTTTTCTCCACCTTGTTGTATAAACAATGGTTTCATTTTATCAAGCACGTCTTTTTGTTTTTTCCCCATCGCTTTGCGCAGGGTATCGGCTTGACCTTTGGTAAATCCAGCCAATTTTTGGGAGAGCAGCATTACCTGTTCCTGATACACCGTAATCCCATAGGTTTCTTTCAAGAATTCCTCACAGTCATCAAGGTCATAAACAATAGGTTCTTCTCCATGTTTTCGCTTAATGAAAGATGGAATATACTCGAGTGGACCCGGGCGATACAAGGCATTCATAGCGATCAAATCCGCAAAAACTGTTGGTTTCAATTCGCGCATGTATTTTTGCATACCGGCCGATTCATACTGGAAAATCCCGACTGTTTCACCGCGCTGAAACAAAAGGTATGTCGCCTCATCATCAATTGGAAATTGGTCAGGATCGAGGTCAATACCTTTGGTCTGCTTCACATTTTTCACCGCATCCTTGATTAAGGTCAAGGTTTTCAATCCCAAAAAGTCCATCTTGAGCAAACCCGCAGATTCAGCCACGGAGTTGTCATACTGCGTGCAGTACATGTCTGATTCCTTGGCCGTTGCTACAGGAACAAAATTGGTGATGTCATCTGGTGTTATGATTACCCCACAGGCATGAATCCCGGTATTCCGTACCGAACCCTCCAATTGAAGTGCACGATTTACCACGCGTGCCGCCAAGTCATTTCCTTGGGCTATTGCCTTCAGTTCGCGTGCTTTCGCAAGTTCATCGGCATTATTTTTCAATTTTTCAGCCAACTCT
>CANGIC010000166.1 GCA_947453795.1 Flavobacteriales bacterium | reverse complement strand
ATGATTTGAAAAACAGATGCATGGGCGTGAGCTGGAAGTTGATCCATGCGCGCATTTATTTTCTTTAGACTGTGCCAATAGAGCAGATAGAATGGAAGAAGTAGCGTGAGAATCCAAAGTTGGTCACTCTTCAAAAATACCAAATGCGATTTCTCCGCTTCTTCCGTAAAATAGCCGAATACCAGCAAGGTCAATAGGAAGAGGAGCCAAAATCCTATCTCAAAAAGTAAGGCCTTGGACAGCATGCGCAGCACTGGAAAGCGATGTTGGATTTTATTGCTCATTTCTAAATACAATTCGTTGAACAATCCAAGTCAAGCAAGCGAGCACGAAGGCCCAATTTAAAAATGCCATGGGTGTGGCTGGTGGATCCGATGAATAGCGTTTGTCTGTCAGTTTTTGCTTTTCAAGCTGTTCGATTTCTTTATAGATTGTTTGCAGACTGGCTTCATCCGTTGCTCGGAAATATTGACCATTCGTTAATGTCGCAATCTTCATGAGCACTTCTTCGTCAATCTCGACGGGCATATTCTCATACCGAACGCCAAAAGGTGTGGAAACGGGAGTGGGGGCTTCGCCATTGCTACCAACGCCAATGGTATAAACACGAATTCCTTTGGCACGAGCGACTTCAGCTGCCGTGATTGGATCGGTGTCACCTGCAGTATTTGTTCCGTCAGTAAGAAGGATGATTACTCGCGAAGGCAAGCTATCGTTGCGTAAGCGGGTAACTGCTGTTCCGAGTCCTGTGCCAATCGCTGTGCCTCCCTCAAGTCCTTCGGGGGAGACAGCATCGATTTGTTGCTTCAAAATTTCATGGTCCATGGTCGCTGGACACGCTGTATAAGCTTCACCCGCATAAACCACCAACCCAATGCGATCTCCTCTGCGCCCGTCAATGAATTGCTTGGCCACCCGTTTGGATGCTTCCAATCTATTGGGTTCAAAATCCATCGCAAGCATCGACACGGAAACATCCAATGCGATGATGATGTCAATTCCTTTCTTGTAGTCTTGATGAATACCTTCAGGCGATTCTGGATGGTAAGGTTTTGTCATGGAGACAATCACTAATCCTAGTGAAAGTAAGTAGGAAAGAACGATGAACGAACGAAGCATTGGTATCCATCGACTTGAAAAAGTTGACTGTTCAGTCGGTTTTCCGGTGAATTTGAAGAATCCAACTGCTTGCTGCTCCCTTTTTTGCCACAAGAAATAAGCGATGGGCAGCAAAGCCAAAGCAATGAACCATAGCGGTGCGAAGTACTCGTACTCCCAAAAGGCGATGTTCCATTGATCAAACATGTGTTAAGCTTTCATCGGTTGTTTGTTCGACAATGTTGCGGCAATCGTTTAGGTTGGCGCGAATAATCCTTTCTTCAGGTGCAGATTTCGCAAACTTCACCATGTCCGAACCGTTCAATATAATTCCTATCTCAGAAAGCAAGTTTTCACTCAATCCGTAGTGTTTTAGTATGAGTTGTGCTTCGAGAGTAGTCTTCTCAAGTAGATTGATGCTGAATCGTTCTGATAGGTACTGGCGTAAGATGAACGAAAGCTCACTGTAATGTTCCTTCAACTCGTTCTTTTCCCACATTCTTTTCTGCTCAAGGTGTAAAATCGATTGAAGTGTTTTTTCTTTCAGGGATAGGAGATTTTCCTCGCTGTTGGTTGCTTTTTGTCTTCTGAAGAACCAAAGAAGAAATAGGATTAAACCAATTGCGGACAACATTGCCCATCCCCATTTTTTGAGGAAAGAAACGAGCGCAAAAGGCTCATCCGGCACATCAGAATAGGTTTCTTCAATGTCATAAATTTTTCCGCCATCTTTCTGCACCACCAGACGCGCATTTAACGCTGTTCCTGGAAGAATCACATCTGCGTCATTGATGTTCACCGTTTGAGTGGCGAGTTGATAGTTACCCTCATCCCAAGGAACGAGCACATAGCTTCCTTTCCAAAAACGTTTACCCTTGATCAGAACAACCGTATCCATAAATTCCCCAATAATTTCTATGTCCGAGGAGGAAACAGTGCTGGTATCCCCCGATTTTTTTGCGGGAAAATTTCCTTTTAGCGGAATGTGAATGTAGCTGGCGTCCTTGGGTAGGGGCACTAGATAGGTTAATGTGACGCGCTTGCCGATCAGTACATCATTTTGTGAGAGGGTCGCTGACGGTGCTTGTGACCGCAGAACAAACCCAGTGAAAATGACAACTACTATGGCAATGAATCTGCGCATTATCGATGTTTAAAGAGTGTAATGAGTGGTCGAATGATGTCATCGTCAGTTTTGAGCGTAACATGATCAATACCAGCGCGATTGAATGCCTGTGTAAGTTGGCTTTCGCGTTCAGTAAATTGGGACGAGAAACGCTCCCTCATTGCTGGATCGCTTGAATTGACCCAAGTTGTGTTGCCTGTCTCCGCATTGAAGAGGGATACGATTCCCATAAATGGTAGCGTTTCCTCTGCTTCATCTTTTAAGCGAATCGCAATGGTATCGTGGCGCTTTGCGGTAAGTCGCATGCTGTCGATGAAATTAGGGTCGTCTGTGAAATCACTGATGACGAAACTAATGGTGCGCTTTTTTTGGGTGTTGCGCAGAAATTTTAATCCTTCCGTAATGTTCGTTCCTTTTGATTTGGGAACAATTCCCATCAACTCCCTCAAAATAAGTAAGGTGTGTTTCTTGCCTTTTTCGGGCGCAATGTACTTCTCGACGGTGTCGCTCAAGAAAATGGCGCCCACCTTATCGTTGTTTTCGATGGCTGAAAAAGCCAATATCGCAGCCGTTTCGATCGCTAAGTCACGCTTGGTGCGCGCTGTTGTTCCAAAATAGGTAGAGCCAGAAACGTCGATCACCAGCATGATGGTCAATTCGCGTTCTTCATTGAACACTTTGACATGCGGTTCATTGTAGCGCGCCGTGACATTCCAGTCTATTGTTCGAATTTCATCGCCAAAGTGGTAATCCCGAACTTCGCTGAAGGCCATTCCTCTTCCCTTAAAGGCCGAATGGTATTCGCCAGAGAAAATGTGCTTGGTCAATCCTTTCGTTCGGATCTCTAAGCGACGAATTTTTTTGAGCAATTCAGAGGTTTCCACGCGATTCAATTAGGGTACTTCAACCTTGCCGATGATGCGCGAAAGAATTTCAGTTGCGCTCATGTCTTCGGCCTCGGCCTCGTAAGTCAAACCAATGCGGTGACGCATCACGTCTGGAGCAACCGCGCGAATATCTTCAGGAACAACATACGCTCTTCCATTCAAAAAGGCATGTGCTTTACCCGCCAATGCGAGGTTTATGCTGGCGCGCGGGGAACATCCGAAAGAGATCAATGGTTTCAAGAATCCGAGTCCATATTTTTCAGGTTCGCGTGTCGCAAATACGAGATCGACGATATACTGTTCAATTTTTTCGTCCAAATAGACCTCTCGAACGAGCGCGCGTGCCCGTGAAATGTCTTCCGCTTTCATCACATTGACGCACGATGGCAATCCACCTGTGACCACATTGCCTCGAATGATTTGTTTTTCTTCTTCTTTATTTGGGTAGCCGAGGTATACTTTCAGCATAAATCGATCGACTTGCGCTTCTGGAAGTGGGTAGGTACCTTCCTGTTCGATTGGGTTTTGTGTCGCCAAAACGAGAAAAGGATTCGGCAATGGATAGGTCGTGTCACCAAGGGTAATTTGACGTTCCTGCATGGCTTCGAGCAAGGCGCTTTGCACTTTTGCTGGGGCGCGATTGATTTCATCTGCCAATACGAAATTGGCGAAAACAGGCCCTTTTTTTACCGTGAATTGTTCACTTTTCTGATTGTAAATCATGGTGCCTGTCACATCGGCAGGTAGAAGATCTGGGGTGAATTGAATGCGACTGAATTGCACATCGATTGCCTCAGCAAGGGTTTTAATCGCCAATGTTTTCGCCAAACCAGGCACTCCCTCGAGCAATACATGTCCATCGGCGAGGAGCGCGATGAGTAAACGATCAATCATGTAGGTTTGTCCGACAATGACCTTCGCCATTTCCTCTTTCAGTTGTTTGATGAGGATGAATTCCAATTGGATTTTATCGTTCAATTGCCGCAGCGCTTCTGCTGGCGTATTGGTATGGCTAGACATGTCGTTCATTCTGAATTTTTTGTGCGAAACACGCAAAGTTCACAAAGATTCGCCCCAACACCTTTGGAAGTGCTGTTAATTCTTGTTAATATTGTGTAGCTAACCACTTACGATGATAAATAAACGAACCTGTCTACAATGCAGTCATGTATTGACTGGACGTAGGGATCAGAAATTTTGTTCTGACCACTGCCGCAACTCCTTCAACAACCGAAAAAATGAAGATGCGACTGAGCATATGCGGCGCATCAACAACATTTTGCGAAAAAACCGACTCATCTTGAAAGCATATCTTGTCGATGGCAATTCCAAGGTACATGGCATTCAGCTCGCCGATGAGGGCTTTAACTTTCATTACTTCACCAATACCTACCGAACACGACAAGGTGTTGATTATTTCTTCTGCTACGACCATGGGTATGTTCGTGAGGAAAACGAGGTGTACCACATTGTGCTGAAGCAGGATTCACTCCGCTAAGTGTTGATTGTCAAGTTTTTTAGAAAACTGAAATTGAACTTAAAATTTAAATTGTTCTTTTGCAGTTGGAATGGGGACGCGCGAAGCGATAGCACAAGTGAAGAGGACGATTAGAGGATTATTCCTGCTGATTGTTGCTATTAGTGTATCGAATGCTGCATTTTCCATGACTTCTAAAGAGCAAGAAGCCATCGCTAGGGTGGAAGGATTAATTCAAACGGGTCAACTGAAAATTGCCGAAAAAACATTGGTTTCGCAGTTGAAGGCGGGTCAGGGAAGTACGGATGCCCGCTATCAATTTTCAAAGCTCCTAAGTAAGGTTTACCTTATTCAGCAAATGTTTGATAAGTACTTAATGAATTCGGACAAGTCCTTGACATTCGCCAAACGCTTACAGCCCATTTATGTTTCCGAAGTGTATGCCCAAAAGGCCTATTATTGGCATTATATGATGTGGCCAGACAGTGCCTTGGTATATTCCAATAAAGCCATGGATCTATTTCGGAAAAACCGCACCTCGATGTCGAAAATTGATGTGCCTTTTATGTACGAAGTCTATGCGATTACGTATTTGTATAGAAATGATGGCGTCAAACCAAGCGAATATTTGGACATTCCAATTCCTGACCATAAACGTAAACAGTTTCAGTGGTTCGATTCGGCGCTTTATTACCAAAAGCTTTATCCCTTTAAGTTTTCGAACGATGTCTCTATGTTATACCGTTCCTACGCCAATCGATGGTTGGATTTGGTGGCTGGCGACCGAAGTTCGAATATTACCCCGGTGCAATATATGGCCTTTGAAAAAGCCAATACCTTGTACGATAAAGGAATTGCTTGTTTGAATCCTTGGGATTTTAATGATTTTTTAGCACTCAATGGATTGAAAGGGGCCATCCATACCTATATCCTGAGGCACAAAGAAGCGGACGTTATTTTCAAAAATGCATTGAAAAAGGTAAGACGAAAAACACTCTTTGACCGAACCAAAGTCGCCTTTCAGCCCTTGATGGTTTTTTTTACGTTTTACACGCGAAATACCCTAT
>CANGIC010000165.1 GCA_947453795.1 Flavobacteriales bacterium | reverse complement strand
CGCTTCTTTCCCTGAATTGACTTCAACCGTTTGTGTTTTGGTGTCATACGTCATCAAAGAGATGCGCACTTGGTGTTTACCAACGGGAACTTTTAACAGTGTAAATTCACCATCAATGTTCGTTAAACCACGGCTCAACATTACGGAATCTATGGATAGGATTTCCACTTTAGCACCAACCAAAGGGAAATTCGTTTCACTGTCCAAGACTTTACCGCGAACCGTTTGTGTTGGTTGAGCAAAGGCACCGGCTGAAATTCCAAGCAAGAAAAGTAAAGTACAGATTGTTTTCATGTAGCGTACAATTAGTTCAGTTCAAAAATAAAGAAGGATAAAACACCCTATCTTCCTCATTTTTATAGCGTTTAGTTTAGCAATAGTACATCTTTTTTGATGTAAACCGCCAAGGTCTTACGATAACTTTTGAAAAAGGTTTTTTTGAAAAGTCATTTTATGTCATGGTAAAATCAGTAGCGTTATAGAAATTTCGATTTGGGAAAACGGAAAAATGGGCTTACATTCGTGCCTATTGGAATTGGATTAAGTCCCCATATTTTTCAAATGAAACATCTGCTTTTTGTATTTCTTCTCTTTACTGCGAATGCTGTCTTTTCAGCGGCACTTTCTGTGGAAGGAACCTACCAGGGAAAAAACCTGTACATCCAGAATCCGATGTCTGACGATGGCTTTGGCTATTGCGCAACGAAAGTGACGGTAAATGGTGATGTGATGCCTGGTGGAACAAACATGGGGGCCTTTGAAATTGATTTTGCGAATTTTAACATTGCCATCGGTGAACCTGTATTTATTGTCATTGATCACAACGATGGATGTACCCCAAAAATTTTGAATCCCGAAGTGCTGCTGCCGCGAAGCACCTTTGTTGTCACTGCAATTCATGTCACATCAGCCGGAAAATTAACTTGGAAAACAAAGGGAGAACAAGGGAAATTGCCGTATCAAATTGAACAGTACCGCTGGGACAAATGGGTGAATATTGGTGAAGTGGCAGGAAAAGGTTCAAGCGGAGAAAATGCCTATGAGTTTATGGTGTCGCCCCATTCTGGTCAGAATACCATTCGTGTGGTACAGGTGGACCATTCTGGCTCGAAGCGGGAATCAAAACAAGTCACTTTTCAATCGAATATGGCCCCGGTGGTGAAAAGTCCCGCTAAGGTGAAGGATGTGATTTACTTTTCTTCCAATGGAAAACCCTCCGAGACACGCTTTGAGATTTTTGATGCCTACGGAAACATTGTAAAAAAAGGGGTGGGCGCTTCGGTGAATTGCCAAAACTTACTTCCTGGTGCGTACTACATCAATTTTGACAATGTCAATGAAAAGTTCATTAAGAACTGAAAATTATGCTGAAGAAAATTGAACACCTTGGAATTGCCGTGAGCAGTATCGATGAGACTGTAAAAACCTTTGAATCATTGCTTGGAACGCCATGCTATAAAACTGAAGAAGTAGCATCTGAGGGTGTGCGAACAGCATTCCTAATGATTGGAGAATCAAAGATTGAATTACTCGAAGCAACGAACCCAGAATCTCCTATTGCGCGCTTTCTTGAGAAGAAGGGCAGAGGCATACACCACATTGCTTTCGAAGTGGAGGATATTGATGCCGAACTAAGCCGCTTGACCTCAGAAGGATTTCAATTGATCCATCAATCACCGAAAGATGGTGCCGATAACAAACGCATCGCCTTTTTACACCCAAGCTCAACGGAAGGTGTGCTGATCGAACTCTGTCAAGAGAAAAGTTGATCCAATAGTTCGAAGTCGGTCAAATGAACCGTCTGCAAACCACAAGATTTTGCCCCTTCAATGTGTTGAATAGAGTCGTCGATAAATAGAGTCTCGGAAGGATTTAACTTGTTTTCACGGCAAACAAATTCGAAGATCTCAGCGTTTGGTTTCCGCATTCCAATTTCATGAGAAAGATAGATGTGATCGAAAAATTCACTCATTGGCTTTTCACTAGCTTCCTGCCATGAACGTTGAACCGCTTGCATGTGGAGCTCATTGGTGTTACTCAGCAAATAGACAGGATATTTTTCGCGGACTTTTTGAAGGAGTGCAATGCGTTCCTTGGGAATTGCACCAATCATAGCATTCCATGCCGCAACAACTTTATTTGGAGAAGTGCCTCTCTTCAGGTAGGGTAGAAGTTCATTTACGAATCGTTGCCCTGAGATTTTTCCCGTCTCTAATTCATCAAACAAGCCACTCTGTTGGGCTTGCGAATACACATTGTGGAAATCACGGTGGCCAAGGTTTTCGAAAGCATGAATCGTGGCCGCGTAATCGATGTGAATAATCACACCACCCAAGTCAAAGATTACTGCCGTGTATTTCATGTGCCGAAAGTAAATAAAAAAAGGATGAGCTATGCCCATCCTTTCTTTATCGTGTGGTCCAACTTATTTTTTCAATAGAACATCCAATTGGAAGTCAATCACTGAATTGATTTTTTCTCCAGTCGTTGGATCTGGCATCATTCCCGCCAATTTCAAGGCCGAAACATCTACACCGAAATCACCTTTGATATGCACATCTTTCTCAGTTGCAGTAACCTTCACTGGAATCGCTTGCTTGATGTCAAGACCCAAAACGTTGATCACAACATTCAACTTATTGTCCGTGTAATCCTTCACTGTAACAGTAATTTCAGGATTCTCAGCAATGAAGAAGAACGCTGTATCTTTCAAGTGACCGTTCAACATCGCCTTTTTATCAGCCGGCAACATTTCGTCAACACATTCGATCGTGTTCATATCAATAGTGAATGTACCACCAACGATCGCTTCACCTTCCATGTCAATCGAACCTTTTGTGATTTTTACTACGCCAGTATGGAAATATTCCGCTGACTTGCTGCCTTTCCAACCAAGTGTAGACGCTTTGGCATCAAGGTTAAAGGTTACTTTTTCTGCTTTCTCTTCTGCAGTTCCACAAGAAGCCAGTGCGACTACCAATGATAAACCTGCCAATACATTCATTGCTTTCATAAATTCTTTTTTTGGTAAAAGTATAAAAATATACCATGGTAGATATATTTTAAATAATTTTTTTTCGCAGGAGCCATGTGTATCATCACATTGCAGTATCTTCGAAAGAAAAACATGCGATTATTCATCGATTCCGACCGTTTTATTGATACAAAATCTCCCATTGATTTATCGATTTCCCTAAAAAACGGGAAGGAGAATGTCCTTGCATGGTATGTCGAGCCACCGACCATGGAGCCCGTGCGCGCGAATGGCTGGGTAGGATCTATACAAGAGGGAGGCAGTGTGAATTTTCGCGATATCTCTTTCAATCCCCATGGGCACATGACGCATACCGAGTGTTTGGGTCACATCACGGATGAGGTGTTTTCAGTGAATGGTGTTGTTCGGGAATTTTTTTCCATGGCACAGATTGTTACGCTTTCACCGCGTGAAGTTGTCGCTGAAGATGGGAAGATTGATCGTGTTATTTTTCCAGATCATTTTGATGAGATTATCTGGCACGCCGACATAGAATCACTCATTATTCGGACGCTTCCAAATGGAAACGACAAGTTGCACATGAATTATTCCGATAGCAATCCGCCATATTTGGACGTGAGATGTATCGAAAAAATCAATGCGCTCGGGATTCGCCATCTACTCATCGATCAACCTTCTGTAGATCGCGAATTGGATGGAGGCGCTCTCGCATTTCACCATGCGTTTTGGAATGTTCCCGATGCACCAAATCACGAACGCACCATCACAGAATTGATCTTTGTCCCTGATGTGGTGAATGATGGACTGTATTTGCTCGAATTGCAATTGGCTCCGTTTGAGAATGACGCTGCACCGTCGCGTCCAGTGGTGTATAAAATCAACGGTTAGTTTGAATTCAGTATTTGACCCCGATGGGGTATAAACATACTGTATGAATAGAGCGCGAGTCAAATATAATCGTGGAGTGTAAAGTAACATAAATCTATGGAGAGTAACATTTTTTCTTCTAGTTATCAATACCTTAATCTATTTGACTTTATTCGGGTACTTTCTTTTTAGATTAACTCAAATTTATGCGTATTCCCCAGGTTTTGGTGGATCATAACCAAAAGTTGGGGAGGAATTGATTTGAAATTCTGATTTTTGTCAAAAAAACAATTGGAAACTCACCTAGAATTATTGAAGTTGTTTCTTCCAGAGATATTGGTGGAACACTTTGACTTAATGCGCTCAAAAACGGAAGGAGAAACACTTCATTTGTATTTTGAAGAACAGAATAAGCCGCCAGTTGAACATACTTCTAAGTTATTGATATCAAAAGGTTTTCATGATGAAATTACTGTTCAGGATTTTCCGTTGCGTGGAAAACGAGTTTTTCTTCACATCAAGCGCAGACGTTGGACTGACAAACAAACAAATGATATAGTTCAAAGGGACTGGACGCTTGTAGCAAAAGGAAGCCGCATGACTGAAGAGTTTGCGGATTTTTTAAAAGAAATCAGTCGATTCTAAAGCGCATAGCTGTCAAACGATCGCTTCGTTTTATGGTGTTCGTGGGAGACAACTTCAACGTCATTACAAAGACTATTTGAGTGAATTTAAAGAGTGGAATCAGCTTAAACACGCCAGAGAATATCTTCTTTTTCCCAATAACATTGGAAAACATCTTTCATTGGATGAAACAGCTCTTTCACACGGGGAGCTTTATACTGTTCTCACCAACAAATCTGCCAAGGGAAAATCGGGAACTATTGTTGCCATAGTCGCAGGAACATCTTCTGAAAAAGTAATAGAAGTCCTTCAAAGATTGCCACTTCGTTTGCGCAACAAAGTTGAAGAAATAACACTTGATATGGCCGGAAGCATGAACCTCATTGCAAAACGCTGTTTCCCTAACGCCGTATTGGTTACTGATCGTTTTCATGTGCAAAAACTAGCGTTAGAAGCCGTTCAAGAACTCCGCATTAAACACCGCTGGGAAGCTATTGATGCGGAGAACGAAGCCATCGAAAAAGCCCGAAAACAAAAGAAAGGATATCAACCAACAATACTAGAAAACGGCGACACAATCAAACAGTTATTAGCCCGCAGCCGTTACGTGCTTTATAAAAACGAGAAGCACTGGACGTCGGATCAAAGAAAGCGTGCCGAAATATTATTTTATCTATATCCTGATATTCATACAGCTTATTTGCTCTCACAACAACTCAATTGGATTTTTGAGACGACAAAAGAAAAGATATATGGCTATACAAGACTAGCTAAATGGCACGAAAAGGTAGCCCATTCTGGATTTAAATCCTTTTATACAATTTCCAGGACCATCATGAATCACTACAAAACAATCCTAAACTACTTCGATAATCGTTCTACTAATGCCTCTGCAGAATCATTCAATGCTAAAATAAAAGCGTTTAGAGCTCAATTTAGAGGGGTACGAAATGTTGAATTCTTTCTTTTTAGATTAACTCAAATTTATGCGTAGCCCCCAGGTTTTGGTCTTGATCCCTTCTCATTTCTGAAATGACCATTAATCTTTCAGCAAGCGCGTCCCCTGACGGATATAAATCCTGAGCTGTCAATGTTTTAAACAAAAAAAAGGCAATCCATCTTTGGAAAGCCTTTTTATCTTAGCGAGAGAGTCCGGCTACTGACGGATGAACTCTCGTTTT
>CANGIC010000164.1 GCA_947453795.1 Flavobacteriales bacterium | reverse complement strand
GTTATTAATTACGAGTGACGAGTTGGTAAGAATGGTCAAATCCTAATGTTCATTGTCATGAAATATTGATGTCTAAAAGAATTTGATACCCAGGGCGATTTGTTTTTTAATCCCTTTGCGTAATCGAAGCAACAAAATTCAACCCAACCGAAGATTGAACAAAATCCTAAAATCTTATCATCTTAAGTCAAAACTCGTAACTCGTAATTTGAAACTCGTAACTCTTTTGAAGTCTATTGTCCATTGTCCATCAGCGAAGCGGTCTATGTTCTATCAGTTAGCGGCAGCTGACGGTCTTTTCTCGATGTAATCACCTCAAAAGCAAAACCCTTCTCCTTCAGCATTTCAACCACTTGAGGCAGAATAATTTTCAAGCGTTTGAAGGACTTTTGATTGTCGTGAAAAACGAGAATGTCCCCATTGCGAATGGACTTTGCACTTTTTAGGATTTTTTCAATGGGTACGCTATCGTCAAAATCATAGGCCATCCAAGACCACATGACAATCGTGTACTTGTCCAAGGAGGGATCGTAGGACCGCGGCATTCTACCATAAGGTGGGCGAAAGAGCTTGGATTGAATGAGTTCGTCCGCCCTTTCAATAGAAGCAAAATAGTCGGTTTTGGAAACCTTCATTCCATGTTCATGGCCATAACTATGGTTCCCAACTGCATGACTTTCCGATTTCATTCGTTTGAACAATTCAGGGTGTTTACTTACATTTTCCCCGATACAAAAGAATGTTGCCCGAACATTTTCATCGCGTAAAAAGTTCAGTACCCATTCACTAGCAGTTGTCGTTGGACCGTCATCGAAGGTGAGGTAAACGGTTTTTTCAGGGCATGAAAAACCCCACATTCTTTTCGGAAATATCCAACGAAAAAAATGTGGGGTTCTGAATAGGTGCATGCCCTTATGGTTTAGCGGTATCTACCATCTGTTGTTGTTGAAGCAATTTTTCCATTTCTGGATCCAATCCTTGTTGGCCGTTCCCCAATGCTGGTGGGCCTGTTGGCTTTAAGAAACCGAAATGAACCCCTGCGGCATCAATGACATCCTTCAATTTTGACAATCGAGCTGCGTACATTCCTTGCTGCGATCCTGGGCTAGTGCTTTCACCATTTTCACTGGCAAGCGCTTCCAATCGGTCATAGATTGACGGGAAAGATACTTTATACAAACTACTGATTTTGCCATACAGTTGCTTGGAAATTGCACTGTTTTTATTTCCAAATTCTGGATCTGAACAGGTGATGTACAACTTAAAGTAAGCATCCAACGCAGCAAACAAATCCCCGGAATTTTCAGGGTTTGACGAGAAATGCACATCACTCATCTCGAAGTACTTGAAGATCGATTCAAGCTGACCAGCAACGGTAGCCGCAAGTTTCTCTGCACCTTTTTTATCCCCTGCACGGTAAAGAATTCCCACATATTCGTGCAAGATTCCATCCGACCATGCATTAAACACCAATCCACCGTTGCGGTATTCCTCACGTGTTTCTTGTGGTTCACCGTAGTCGATGACAATTTCTGCAGGCATTACCTCCAACGAACGATTGATCAGTTTCAGTGCCTTTGCACGGTATCCTTTCGCACGCTCATTCAATTTAGTCAATGGACCGTTGTACTTTATTTCGAACAACTTCACCAAGGAATCTGCCTCTTTATTTCTTCCCGCTCTGCGGTACAATCCAATGTTGGACGAATCGCGTTGCTCGATGTCCACCTTTTCCAAATAGTAATTGGCCAAGGAAGCAAAATGCAATCTGAACTGAACCGTATGGCGACGTGTGTAGTAATCGGTGATGACATCTGGATTATTCATCTGGCCATAATGGTAGGTTTCCATCAAGTTTTTGTACATCTTATCCTCGTTGTAACGATTCATTTTATCGCTCAACGGACTCAATTCGAAGGCCATACCATTTTGTTTCACAAATCCTTGACGGTACAATGCGGAAGACACATCCGACCCACCTGGACTTGAGAAGAAGATGCCACGTTTCCAGTCGTTGTTGGCAATCACATCCAACATCATCACTTGCTCACGCGTCAAAGCACGGGCGTCCATTTTGAAACGAATTTCTTTCAAACAACTTTGTTTTTCCGCTTTCGTTATCAAACCTGACTTCACCGCATTTTCTGCATTCACCGGAAGAATAAATCCAGTACTTGGGAACACACGGATTTGACGCTCATTGAACAACAAGATATTGTCGTCATTGCGCACAAAGGCCATGATGTCCTTGATGTTGGCAAAATCCCAAGATTCTTCGAACCCGAAGATGGCTTCTTGCAATTGTTTGGACTCTGCTTCTCCAATCGTCAACACCTCATTTTGAATGGCTGACATCAATTCCATCGACGCTTGGTATTTCGCGTAAATGTCTTCTACAGCATTCTTTCCTGACTTTGTGGTCAACGTGACTTTCAGTTTTTCAACACGATCTGCAAACTTCGCATCTTTAACACCGATAGTCATTAAGATTGGTGCCAATCTGGTCTCCAATGCGATAACGGCTTGAGCAACTTGCGGCGCATTGTTTTTAGCACGCATAGCGATGACCTCTTTGATTTGATCTGGCTTTGCATTGAGGTAGAATAGCTCAATCAGATTCGTAAACAACACCTGATCCGTGAATCCAGCCGACATGAGAATTTGATCTTCACGGAATTTAATTGGCAGCGGCGCAGAGTTGTAGGCGCGCATCATCATTTGTTCTGTGTACCAGTCTGTCTGCATGAGCGAGAGGTTACATACACGCACATCTGTGCGCACTCCCTCCACTTCCTGCATGTACCACAGTGGGAAGGTGTCGTTATCCCCATTGGTGAAGATAATGCCATTTTCGGAACAGGATTGTAAGTAGTTATAGGCCAAATCATGGGCCGATGTTTTTAAGCTACGGTCATGGTCATCCCAGCCCTGCATTCCCATAATTAACGGAACGAATAGACCAAGAAGTGAAGCGATCACCGCTCCGTTTGTAGCACTATTCATCACACGTTTCAACAGCATCATCAAACCGATTGCTGCAGCACCCGCACCCGCTGTCATGATCCACGTCAATGTAATAGGCATCGACACATCGCTTCCCATGTCCAATGTTGCGAAGAACAAGAGACCAGCACCAAAGGCGATCATCACCTTTTTGAAATCTGCTTTTGTGAACCGAACGAAAGCCTCATACAGCGCATAGACGCCAATCCCAATCCACATCGCAAAGAAATAGAATGAACCCGCAAAGGCATAATCCCGTTCACGCGGTTCGAATGGTTTTTGGTTCAAATAGACCACAATCGCGACCCCTGTGAATAAGAAGGCCAAAAACAGTACAAAGGCATCTTTTGGAGCGCGGTAAAAATGGAAGAAAAGTCCGATTAGACCTAACACCAAAGGAAGTAAGAAGAATTTATTGTTTGTAGGATTCTGCGATGTAAAGTAGGGAGCGTTTTCTCCTTGGTCTCCAAGTCGGGCATTGTCAATCATGCTGTAGCCAGAAATCCAGTTCCCACGCATGTTGTCGCCGTGCCCTTGAATGTCATTTTGACGTCCAGCAAAGTTCCACATGAAATAGCGCCAGTACATCCAATCCACCTGATAACGCATGAAGTAGGTCAAATTTTCCCCAAAGGTTGGAAGTCGTTTCCCGTCGCGGCCAATAGCCGTTGCGGCGCCATCTTCAGCATCGTACCCAGACCATTTGATGTAGCCATCGATGCGTTGTGGTTCAAGATCCCAGTACATTCTTGGGAATACCGTTGTTTGCGAATAGGTTTTTACACTATTCAGGCGGTCTTCCGCATTCGACTCAAAGTATTTCTCTTCAATGAATCCACCATTTTTAGCCACGAAATCGTTTGCTGCTTTTTCTGATTTGAAAGCTTTCACCTCCTTATCCCCTTTAATGACAACAAAACGACGCAAAAAGAACGGTGAACGAGAGTCCCAAAGGGCACCATCATTTTCTTGAGAGTTCCAGTGTGGACCTGTCAATAGTGGTGCAGAACCATATTGCTCACGCTTTAAGTAAGCATGAAGGGTTACCAAGTTTTCGGGGTCATTTTCATCCAAAGGCGTATTGGCATTTGAACGAATCACGATGATCGCAAACGAACCGAAGCCAATCATCAATAAGACCAGTCCCATTGTTGCATTATAAACGATTGCATTCCCTTTGCGCGCTGCAAACCTAAGCAACCAGACGCAAGCTGCTACGAGCAGAATAAGGAAGAAAATTGCTCCTGAATTGAAGGGGAGGCCAAAGCTATTTCTAAACGTTACTTCGAAAGCCGAAGCTAGAGCAATTGAACCTGGAATCACTCCTTCTTGAATGAAGCCAAGCACCGCAATGGATAAAATTCCCGTTAGGATGATACCCTTCAAGCTCGCTCTATCCACATAGCGGAAATAAATAATGTAACTAATCGCCGGCACCACGAGGATTCCCAAAAGGTGGACTCCAATCGCCAATCCAAGCAAGAACATGATCAACAACAACCAGCGATTCGGAGAATATTCATCCGACAATTTTCCATTTTTCACCTCAGCCATTTCCTCATCCCATTTCAGGATTGCCCAAAAGATGGCTGCTGTAAACAATGAAGACATCGCATACACCTCACCTTCCACTGCGGAAAACCAGAATGAATCAGAGAATGTGTAGGCCAAAGCACCGATGATAGCACTTCCGAAGATGGCAATTTGATCGCCCGCAGTCATTTCATTTTTATCGCGGAGCACCATCTTCTTCACCAGAAGCGTCAACGACCAGAACATGAAAAGAATCGTCAATGAACTAGAAAGTGCCGACAATCGATTGATCCACACCGCTACTTCTGTAGGGTCAGAGAAAAACGTAAACAAACGTCCAAGTACCATGAAAAGTGGCGCACCTGGCGGGTGACCCACCTCCAATTTGTACGCTGCAGTGATGTATTCACCACAGTCCCATAAGCTTACAGTGTCTTCAATGGTAATGAAGTATACTGCAGTGGCAATGAGAAATACCAACCATCCTAGGTACTGATTCCATTTTTTGTACGTCATATTCAATCAATTTTAGCCAACACAGGTTGGACTTGTAAAGTCATTAGTAGGTGCGAATTTAAGAATATATCCCACCCGATTTGTGTTGAAATGTGAAAAAAAGCCAATGGAGTTGACGACAAAAGACACTTCTTCGCTCTTTGAGCTCCGAAGGACAAAGGACATCTTAAAGTTACGAGTTTCAAATTACGAGTTACGAGTTTTGACTTTAACGAAAAAAAACTCCGCTGTCGTAGGATTTTCCTTATTGAACATAAGGTCTGATATGGCGAAATTC
Organism: Flavobacteriales bacterium; assembly: GCA_947453795.1. Lineage (GTDB taxonomy): Bacteria > Bacteroidota > Bacteroidia > Flavobacteriales_D > Crocinitomicaceae > M0103. The sequence continues at coordinate 359 of CANGIC010000164.1, read as the reverse complement.
TCGAAGGATTTACAAAAGATTGATGCAAAGGGAAAGGAACGATCTATTTCGAATAATGAGCGATGCTGCACCTCAGTTAAAAAGATTATCTCACTCTCGCTTTTCACTCTCACTCTGTTTTTGTTGACCATTGGTCTGAAATATCGAACTTTTGTATGATTTAAAGGAAGTTACTAACTGGGGATAAAACCAGAAAGTCCTAAAAAGAACGAGAAGGAGGGTGAACCTTCGCGTACCTCAGGGCAAGGAGCGAAGTAAAACAAAGTGAGAGTAAACCGCTCTCGCTTTTCACTCTCACTCTGTTTTTGTTGACCATTGGTCTGAAATATCGAACTTTTGTATGATTTAAAGGAAGTTAC
>CANGIC010000163.1 GCA_947453795.1 Flavobacteriales bacterium | reverse complement strand
GATAAAAAGCGCGTGTCACCTGCACCGAACAAATGGTAAGAAATCCCGTTCCGTTCAATAACAACGGTGGTTTGCTTTTTGGAATTGTAGCCCCAAACATCCAGGTGGATATTGGTTTCACGGCCTTTACCGACCGTAGAAAAGTCGGTGGTTGTTGCCAAAAGTGAACTGATTTCCTGTTCTTTCTTCGCCGCGGCAGGTGTGATTTGTAGTTGATAAGGAAACAATCCAACGGCCTTGGGCATTCCTTTGTTCCAACGCCCTTTCTCATCCTTTTCTCGTTCTTCTAATAAGCCCGTTGTCGAACTTCCATCACCCGCAGCGACAAGCACATTTTGATAGGTATCGGCAACACCCCCAAGGAGACGGAAAATTTCCAACGATCTGTCTTGAACATAGGCATTGATTGCACTGTTCATCGCTACTAATGTGACCAATTGGTCATTGGTGTTCAGAAAACGAAAGGTTTCAACCATGGCCGTTTTGTCGTCCAAGGATAAGCTTGGATTTAATACATTGTAAATTTTTGGGTGAGGGGAGGCAATGCCGTCTTCTACCTTAAGTGCTGAAGGAGGTAGTGCCGCAATGAGTAGACTTTCAAATCGCGTGAACTTGTCTTTGAACGGAATCAATTCATCGTCACTCCCGCGCTTGGCCTGAAGCATGCAGTTTAACTCCCAAATGGCCATTTTATTCGCGGCCTCAGAGAGAATACCTTTGGGTGATTTAGCAATTTCGTCACGACGAATAATCAACAAATCAGGTTGGTTCATGATGACGATTTCAACTGAATCGTAATTGATGTCCTTGTTGGCAAAGCGTATGTCAGGACCTTTATAGTCGAAATATCGGCCAATGTTATTCTCCAATATCGGGCTTTTTCGCACCACATGAAAAAGATAAGCGCGCTCCTCGGCTGTCAATCCCTCGTTGACTTGTGCTTGAATGAATAGAGGTAAAAAGAAAACCAAGAATAGGTAGTGCTTCATAAAATCCTGTTTGTGGGAATAAGCGTGTTGTTGCACAAATGTAACATGCGAAAACGAAAGGGCATAAAAAAAGGCCACCAATCGATGACCTTTTGAATTTTATCTCTAATGATTAACGGATAGAAAGTGTCATTGGATGCGTTCCTGAAGCGTCGTGCACCAATACAGTGTACATTCCGGTCTCTAGGTTTCCGGTAGAAATCTCATCTTGGTTGATCACATTTTTTTGTGTAAATACTTTTTTACCACTCAAGTCAATGATTTCAATGTGGGCAACTCCAGTGATTCCTGAGAATCGGATATTTCCCTCACTTGGGTTTGGATACATAGATAAGTTGCTAAGCGCATTGTTTTCTAGTCCAACAAAGGCCGTTGGAAGAACTGAACTCAACACAATTGTTTGTTTGTTCAAAGGAGTCGTTCCCCCTTGTGCTTGGATAATCACCCTCGTGTACATGAAAACAGGCAAAGTGTTGTTCGCTAGATCGTAGTATTCATATTGGTTGCGAATGAGCTCGATTGGAATGTTGTTACCCAAGAAGTTAACTGTCGCAAAAATTGAATCCGTTGTTTGGTAACGCAAAACATTACTCATGCTTGTTCCACCTGGCAAAAGCAATGTTCCTTGCCCGTCAATTGACGTGTGGATGTTTCCTGTACACGTTGGATTTTGCGGTTGTCCAGCATAGGTGAAAGACAGCATCCCGTCGAAGGTGTCTGTCAAACTATTGCCAAGCGCATACGGATAGTTCATCATTTTTTCGTTGTTTACGCTAAAGTCTGCAGTAAGCACACCTAAAGTTGGCTCCTCATAAACAAAGCCCTGTGATGTGCGATCTGAAGCAGTAGAGTTGAAGAAATTGGTGATGGCATTCTGAACTTTAAACCCTTTTGTCGATGTCGTGAAAATGGTATTGAATGTTGAAGTCGTAGCATCGATGACCTGCAAATCCCGCGTTTGCCCATAATACCCCAACAATTGGCTGTAATCCCAAGTTGCGCCAGCACCTGTAATGGTTGAATAACTTGTTACAGAAGAATCACAGAAGAACATCAAGCTATTTTGACCAACATTTGCCTCGTTTGACTGGTTGAATTGTGCCTTTGCAGAAACACCGAAAATGCACGAGAAGAGTAGAAATGTGTATTTCATAGGTTTAGGTTTAATTTTCACCAAACTTACGAAATTTTATAAGTAATTGACAAGGAGGGCAAGGACAAAAGACAAAGGACACTTCTCCGCTCTATGAGCTACGAAGGACAAGGGACAAAGGACAAAGGACACTTCTCCGCTCTATGAGCTACGAAGGACAAGGGACAAAGGACTAGTGTTTTACTTTGGTGGCTCTAACGCAGCGGACATGTGAGGTGCGCAATAGAATTCCCGAAGGGATCAAATTCTGAATTGCGTAGCATCAAATTCCCGCAGAGACCAAATTCCCACAGGGATCAAATTCCCACAGGGACCAAATTCCCACAGGGATCAAATTCCCGCAGGGACCAAATTCCAAATTATTTCACTTCCTCCAGTGCCAAACGACTGCGTTTATAGCCGTACAAGAAATAAATCACAAGTCCAATTCCAAACCAAACGACAAACCAAAACCAATTGGGAGCGCTCATGCCGGTTAGCAGATAAAGGCATGTTGAAAGTCCCAGGAGTGGAATAAGTGACCATTTTTTCAACACGGCAAAAACAGCTAAAACGGGAAGAATGATCCAAAAGACGATGGATGAAATCTGAAAAGTTAAATTTTCTTTTGGCCTGCTAAAGTCAACTAAATCTTGGAAATAACCAGGAAAGATAAAGTAAGCGACGGCAAAGGCACCAATGACAATAGCTGGAAAGATGATTTGAGAGTCAATGTGTGGTAAGTGAAATTTTCCTGCGATTTTTTCCTTTCTTGGAAGCAGTAAAACCCCGCCGCAAACCAAGACAAAAGCAAATAAAGTTCCGATACTGGTAAAGTCAAGCACGAAGTTTCGCTCGGTGAATAGAATGGGGATACCCACAACCAATCCGGTAACGATGGTGGCAAAAGACGGTGTTTTGTGTTTCGGGTGAATGGTTTGAAATTTCTTTGGTAAAAGTCCATCGCGGCTCATGGTCATCCAAATACGCGGCTGTCCAAGTTGAAAAACTAGAATGACACTCGTCATGGCAGCGACTGCACAAATCGAGATGAAGAAACCCATCCAACCCACATGACGCAAGGAAAATACTTCTGCCAAGGGGTCGCCAACATTCAATGCTTTATAATTGACCATACCTGTAAGTACGAGCGATAGCAAGATATAAATCACCGTGCAAATAACCAATGAATAAATCATGCCCTTCGGCAAATCGCGTTGTGGATCTTTACTTTCTTCAGCCATGGTAGAAACCGCATCAAAACCGATGTAGGCAAAAAACACAGAGGCAACACCCGCCATTACACCAGAAAAACCGTTTGGCAGGAACGAATGGCCTTCACTGATTTCACTTTTGGGAAACCAATTGGCCGGATCAATATAAAAAGCACCAACAAGGATTACCATCAAGACAACAGCCAATTTGATAAACACCATAATGTTGGATATATTTCTACTTTCTTTCACGCCAACATACACTAACCAAGTAATCAAAAAGTTGATGAGCAAGGCAGGAAAATCAAAAATAAGACGCAAAGAACCAATCATCGGCGCATTTCTCCACGCCGCTTTTGCCTCAGCAGAATCAGTTAAGGTTTTCTTAGCTTCCGCATACGAAATGGTCATCCAGTCGGGCAGGTGAAGGTGGAAATTCTCCAATAAATTGGTGAAATAGTCCGACCAGGAAAAGGCAACGTATATATTTCCAATAGAGTATTCGAGAAGTAATGCCCAACCAATCACCCAAGCAATCATTTCACCGAAAGAAGCATAGGCATAAGTATAAGCGCTTCCGCTCACGGGGATTCGGCTAGCAAACTCACTGTAGCACAGTGCTGTAAATCCACAAGCGATTCCACAAATAATGAAAAGAATGACCACGCCCGGACCTCCCGAAGCACAAGCCGTGCCCATGGAACTGAAACTTCCTGCACCAATAATAGCGGCAATCCCCATAAAGGTGAGGTCCCATTTTCCAAGAACTTTGTTGAGTCCAACGGAATGTCCTTGGTCATTTGCAGCATCTTGTGTAATGCGTTCGATGCTCTTTCTACGGAAAATTGACATAAGCAGTGTTAAGTGTTCTCCAAAGATAAACATGCAGTCTTGAAATGAAAGAAATAAACGCAAAACTGTTGCTGTTAATTCGGTTTGACAAAGGACAATCATTTTCTTACCTTTGCACCCGTAAAATCCGAATCCAATGTTTGAAAATCTAACGGACAAATTTGAACGCGCGTTCAAGGTATTAAAAGGACAGGGGCAGATCACTGAGATCAATGTCGCTGAAACACTTAAGGAAGTGCGTCGCGCCTTGCTTGATGCCGATGTCAACTTTAAAACGGCAAAAGATTTTACCACTACCGTAAAGGAAAAAGCACTCGGCCGCAATGTATTAACCGCCGTTTCTCCTGGACAGCTGATGATTAAAATCTGCCATGAGGAACTCGTTGAACTCATGGGCGGAAATGAGGTTGAAATCAATGTGAAAGGAAATCCGGGGATCGTATTGATGTCGGGACTTCAAGGATCGGGTAAGACAACTTTTTCGGGAAAACTAGGGCACTACCTCAAAACCAAAAAAGGGAAAAATGTATTGCTTGTTGCTTGTGATGTGTACCGTCCAGCAGCGATCGATCAGTTGCATGTACTTGGTGAGCAACTGGGGATTGAAGTGTTCTCAAACAAAGAGGAAAAAGATCCAGTGCGCATCGCTCAAGCGGCCGTTCAGCATGCAAAAAGCAAAGGATTTAATGTCGTGATCGTCGATACCGCCGGACGTTTGGCTGTTGACGAACAAATGATGGATGAAATTGCACGTGTAAAGCAAGCGATTCAGCCGACAGAAACCTTGTTCGTGGTCGATTCAATGACGGGACAAGATGCGGTAAATACAGCAAAAGCATTTAATGAACGCATCAATTTTGACGGAGTCGTTCTGACAAAGCTGGATGGTGATACCCGCGGAGGTGCGGCACTTTCCATTAAGGCAATTGTCGAGAAGCCAATCAAGTTTGTTGGTACAGGGGAGAAAATGGACGCGTTGGATGTCTTCTATCCAAAACGAATGGCGGACAGAATCCTCGGAATGGGGGATGTTGTTTCCTTGGTGGAACGTGCGCAAGAACAATTTGATGAGGAGGAAGCAAAAAAACTGCAACGCCGCATTCAAAAAGACCAGTTCGACTTTAATGATTTTCTCGGTCAGCTGCAACAAATCAAAAAAATGGGGAATGTGAAAGACCTCATGGGAATGATTCCAGGAATGGGCAAGGCCATGAAAGATGTGGATATCGAAGACGATGCATTCAAACACATTGAAGCAATTATTTTATCCATGACACCACAAGAACGGGCAAATCCAGGCCTGATCAACGGACAACGAAAAAACCGTTTGGCCGCAGGTAGTGGCACAACCATTCAAGAGGTAAATAAACTGATGAAACAGTTTGAGGATACAAAGAAAATGATGAAGCTCATGAGTAATCCGAAAAACATGATGAGCATGATGAAGCAAATGAAAGGCGGAATGCCGGGAATGTAATAGTTACGAGTTGAGAATTACGAGTTACGAGTTTGGTGACTGAG
>CANGIC010000162.1 GCA_947453795.1 Flavobacteriales bacterium | reverse complement strand
TCACGAACGCACCATCACAGAATTGATCTTTGTCCCTGATGTGGTGAATGATGGACTGTATTTGCTCGAATTGCAATTAGCGCCGTTTGAGAATGACGCTGCACCGTCGCGTCCAGTGGTGTATAAAATCAACGGTTAGTTTGAATTCATTATTTGACCCCGATGGGGTATAAACATACTGCATGAATAGAGCGCGAGTCAAATATAATCGTGGAGTGTAAAGTAACTTAAATCTATGGAGAGTAATATTTTTTCTTCTAGTTATCAATACCTTAATCTATTTGACTTTATTCGGGTACTTTCTTTTTTGATTAACTCAAATTTATGCGTATTCCCCAGGTTTTGGTCTTGATCCAAAAAAATCTCGCAGCAAAAAATTCCATAAAAAAAAGGAACAACCTGTGGTTGATCCTTTTCTTTTCGTTAGTAGTAAGTTAGTGTGTTCCAACGATTTTGGAAGTAGTGAAACCAAAATCATGCGTAAAAACCAAAAATTGTTCGAATAACTTCTCAAAGCTTAAATCCCAGAAGTAAGGAAAAAAGAACTGTTTACTCTTTATCAAACCAGAAAATGATAACTGCCTCTCCAAGCAGCGATCCGTCCTTCTGAAAAACCTAAAGAAGTTATTCGAAACTCTCTCTTATTTCCAGAATAAACTTAAGATTGATTTTTGAATAGTACCGCTCAAATGAATATTGCACCTAGTGAAATGAACAAAAGGCAGTTCTGAATGAGAATCGATTTATAATTTTTCGAGAATTTCGAAAAATATGTCTCTTTTGGCAGGTGATAATGGAACTTCAGAACCATCTTTCATCACCACAGACCCACCGTTTCCTTTGTCATAGCGATCGACATAATCCAAATTGATCAAATGCGACTGCTGAACACGAAGAAAGTTGTGTCCGGTCAACATGGTTTCATATTCTTTCAAGGTTTTCGACACCAGAATTTTCTTTCCTCCAGTTAAAAAGAAGGAGGTGTAATTGCGGTCTGCCTCGCAGCGAATGATCTCTTCCAAGTCAATGACATAAACGCTTTCTTGTGTTTTTAACACCAAACGACGCTTCTGGTTTGGTTGCATGTTCTGCTGAAGGGCATCAAATTGTGCGTCTTCTTTTTTCTCGTGGATGGCTTTAATGGCCTTTTCAACTGCGGCCTGCAGCTCGCTTGGATCAACGGGCTTGAGTAGGTAATCCAAAGCACTGAACTTAATCGCCTTAATGGCAAACTCCTCGTGAGCAGTGATGAAAATAACCTCGAAGGTCTTTTCAGGAATGGCCTTTAATACATCGAATCCCGTTCCATCGGGCATCTGAATATCTAAAAAGACTATGTCGGGTTTATGATCGAGAATGGCTTGAATGCCCGACTGGACATTTTCTCCTGCGGGAATGGCCTCAATTCCAAGGTCAAATGAATTGATCATTTTTGAAATCAGATCCCGTGTCCGATTCTCGTCGTCAATGATAAGTGCCTTAATCATAGCGCAGTAGTTAAAGGAGTTTCCTCCTTGTATGGTAACGAAATTAAAACTTTTGTGCCGGTTTCCAACTTTTTATTAAAATCTTCGACAATCAATGTTCCGTCGGTCTTATATTTCTTGTTCAAATTGTCAATCCTGTCGCTCGTAATCTGCATGGCCATGCTGCGGTGTGTCGAACTTTTTTTGTTCTGTTCGGATCCCTTACGACCAATCCCGTTGTCTTCAATGGTGATCTGCAGCATGTCATTTTGCTTGTCGATGTTCACGTGGATGAATCCCCCCTCTATGGTGTGCAACTGTCCGTGCTCAATGGCATTTTCAATGAAGGGCTGGGTGATCATCGGTGGAATCATCGCATGCTCGGTCAAAATCTCCGGTGAAACGGTAATGTCAAATTCAAAACGGTCCTCGAAGCGCAATTTTTGTGTTTCAAGGTACTTTTGGAGAATTTCAACCTCAGTCTCAATCGGGATGAACTCCTTCGGGGAATTCTCCAAGATCAAACGCATGAGCCGCGAAAAGTTAACCAGGAATTTTGTCGAATTCCCCGTATCGTTCTCGTAAATGTAACTTTGGATCACGGACATGGCATTGAAGATGAAGTGCGGATTCATCTGGGTGCGCAACAGGGTCTGTGACATCTCGGCCTCACGCTGCTGCTGCTTGATTTTCGTTTGATTCCATCGGTAAAAACCAATGATCCCCGCCAAGGTGATGATGATAATGAATCCAATGATGATGTAGGTCTGGAAATTGTTTCTCAACTGACTGTTTTCGAGTTTCGTAGCTGTCAATGTGCGCTCTTGCTGCTGTTTTTCCAAGGAGTCACGCTGGGATACAATCAACCGTTCTCGCTGCTCCATGCGGTACTGCTCGCTCAATTCTGCAATTTTTGTGGCCGCCTGCAAGGTGGAGTTGCTGTCCACGTAGTTGACATAGCGCTGAAGGTAGCGCATCGCCTCTTTCGTCCTACCGATATCACCGTACACATCGGAAAGGATTCTGTAGGTATGATAAATCTGGTTTTTTGAACCAAACTGCTCCCGGATGGCTATGGACCGCTCCAAATAGTTCAAGGCATTTTTGTACTTCTTTTGTTTTTGAAAAACTGTTCCTACGTTGTGGTAAACTCCCGCAATTTTCTCCTTGTTTCCGGTCGATTCATAATAGACCAAGGCCTTATTGAAGTTGGTGGCCGCCAAGATGTATTCTTTGCGTTCGCGGTGAATGACCCCTAAATTGTCGTGCGCTTCACCAAGTCCGTTTAAGTCTTGAAGGTCTGACAAAATGTCTATGGCGTTCTCGGTGGTCTTGATTGCCTTTGCATAATCTCTGCGGTCGAAGTAAACCGTTCCTAAGTTCGACAAGGCCAATCCCATCTGCCTTCTGTCAACAATAGACTTGGCAAAGTCGTAAGACAATTTGAAGGAGGTTTCTGCCTTGTCAAGGTCAAGAATCATTCGCTGTGAATGACCAATCTCTAAGTTGATTTTCGCCAACATATAGTTGTTGTTCATCTCCGTGGCGAGCTGCAAGGCATTGATGTTTTTGGCCACACTCAACTCGACCTGACCAAAGTAATCGTAAATGCGTGCTTGGGTGTTGAAGCACATGGTCAAGGCCTGCTTATCCGTGGTTCGTCGCGCAAACTGAATGGCTTTGTTGGTGTAAAAAATGGCGGAATCTTTCTGGTTTTGATACATGAAATTCAAGGCCAAATAGGTATTCGTAATCGCTACATCGCCGTATTTTCTCGCCGATCGAACAATTGTTTCTGCCGCACGTAAGTACTGATCGGCCTTCTTGAAATTCAAGGTGGAACAATAGTAATATCCCAGTTGTCGGTTGATCATGAAGCCAATGTCAACAGGTTGTTGGGTGCTCAAGTAGGGCAAACACGCCAACACATCACGGTAGTAGGCATCCTGATTGCCGCGAAGCTCATTCACCTCAGCAGAAAAAAGTAGCGCACGAACGCGAAATGTTTCCTTCATCTTGCTGCTTCGCGTAGTCAATACCCCCCGAATGGAGTCGGCGCGCTTTAAGTTGTGCGTCTTGTAGTAGTTCCCCAATTCTATGATCTTCAGGAATTGTGCGTCACCATTTTTTTCTTTGCGAATGGCTGTGCGAAGGTTGCGTTCGGTCGACGTGCTCTGCGAAAATGCAACACCCGCGAATTGGATGAAACTGAAGAGGAGGATAAAAACAGGGTTGAATCGTGCACGCATGGTAAAGCGAAAATAGGTGTTTTCATGCAATTTGACACCTAGCGAACGGCTGAATTCGCGTTCCAATCTGTATCTTTGACGCTTTGTCAGCAATTTAGGAAGCATGGAATACAATTTTAGAGAAATAGAAGCGAAGTGGAGGAGTTTTTGGGCCGCGCACGAAACATACCGCGTGACAGAAGACACAAGTCGCCCAAAATTCTATGTGCTCGACATGTTTCCCTATCCTTCAGGTGCTGGCCTTCATGTGGGGCACCCACTCGGATACATCGCTTCGGACATCTATGCCCGATACAAGCGCCTGAGTGGCTACAATGTCTTGCATCCAATGGGCTACGATTCATTCGGATTGCCGGCTGAACAATACGCCATTCAAACGGGACAACACCCCGCCATAACGACCGAACAAAACATCGCCCGCTACCGCGATCAGCTTGACAAACTCGGATTCTGTTACGATTGGAGTCGTGAGGTGCGCACATCTTCGCCCAATTATTACAAGTGGACACAGTGGATTTTTAAGCAACTGTTCGATTGCTATTACGATAATTCCACTAAAAAAGCGGAACGCATCAGTGGTCTCATTCAACAATTTGAAACCAATGGAAATGCCGGCGTCTCTGCCTGCACGGATTGCGAAACGATTTTTTCTGCCGCGGAATGGAACGCATTCACCCCACAGCAAAAAGAAGCCATCCTTCAAGAATACCGCTTGGCATTTTTGGCAGATAGCTGGGTGAATTGGTGTCCTGCACTAGGGACTGTTCTTGCCAACGATGAGGTGGTCAACGGGGTTTCCGAACGCGGTGGATATCCGGTAGAGCAAAAACTCATGCGCCAATGGTCCATGCGGATCAAGGCGTATGCAGATCGTTTACTCACAGGATTGGACACCGTCGATTGGACCGATTCCATCAAGGACATGCAACGCAACTGGATCGGACGCTCTGAAGGGGCCGCTGTGCGCTTCAAGGTGCAAGGTCACGACGAAGAAATCGAGGTCTTTACCACTCGTCCCGACACGATCTATGGGGTATCCTTCATGGTGCTTGCGCCCGAACATCCACTGGTAGACCACATCACAACGGATGAATTCAAGCAAGGGGTTGATCACTACAAAAAGAGTTCAGCACTAAAAACGGAGCGCGATCGTCAATCCAATGTCAAAAATATCTCAGGACAATTCACAGGGGCGTATGCGGTGCATCCCTTTAATGGCTCACAAGTGCAAATTTGGATCGGTGACTATGTCCTCGCTTCCTATGGCACAGGTGCTGTCATGGCGGTACCATGTGGCGATCAACGCGATTACGATTTTGCGAAGCACTTTAACCTGGAGATCATCAATATTTTCGCCGATGTCGATATTTCAGCTGAGGCCTACACCGAAAAGGATGCAGTCATTGCGCATTCCGAATTCCTCAATGGCTTACCTGCAAAACTTGCCATCAAGAAGGCGATCGAAGAAATAGAAGCACGTGGCATTGGTAAAGGCCGGGTGAATTTCCGCCTGCGCGATGCCGTATTTTCCCGTCAGCGCTACTGGGGCGAACCGTTCCCTGTATACTACGAAAACGAAATTCCACACTTGGTTGACGACGCCTTCTTGCCAATCGAATTGCCCGAAGTGGACAAATACCTTCCGACCGAAGATGGCGAACCACCGCTCGCTCGAGCGGAACGTAGCGCATGGAAATGGTATGCTGGAGACCGCATGGAACACAACACCATGCCAGGGTGGGCAGGAAGCTCGTGGTACTTCTTGCGCTACATGGATCCCAATAACACCCAAGAATTTGCCGGCAAAGACAAGCTCGAGTACTGGCGCGAAGTGGACCTCTACATCGGTGGTTCAGAGCACGCAACAGGACACTTGCTCTATTCTCGTTTTTGGACAAAATTCCTTTACGATCAGGGCTATATTCCTTTCGATGAACCCTTCCGTAAGATGATCAACCAAGGGATGATCCTCGGCCGAAGTTCCTTCGTTTACCGCGTGAGTCATTCCAATACCTTCGTATCTGCCTCTCTCAAAGACCAATACGAAGTGACGCCCTTGCACGTCGATATTTC
>CANGIC010000161.1 GCA_947453795.1 Flavobacteriales bacterium | reverse complement strand
GCATTGGCGATGTCCATACCCGTCAACTCCAACACCATGGTTTGAAAGTTCAACAGCGCTTCAAGACGACCTTGAGAAATTTCAGCTTGATACGGTGTATAGGCGGTGTACCATCCTGGATTCTGCAACACATTGCGCAGGATGACCGATGGAACAATCGTTTCGTTGTACCCAAGACCAATGAATGAACGGAACACGTGGTTTTGTTTTCCAAGTGCGGTAATGTGCTGCAAGTACTCTTGTTCCGACATCGCATCGTCGATATGTAACTCACGATTTAGCCGAATATGCGCTGGAATTGTTTTGCCAATTAGTTCTTCCACAGAGGAAACACCAATTTTGTTCAACATTTGTGTCTTTTCCGATTCGCTCGGACCAATGTGACGGGTAGAGAAAGTACTCATTAGAGACGGGATTAATTTAGGGTGCAAATATACATTAGCAAAAAAGAATAGGGCCGATTACGAGGTGTAAAAATGTTCACAGGTTACTCACAAATTTGGGGAGTATTGCCGTTTGATTTTCACACATGTTCAACACGCGAAAACCACTATTGTTTTAGGATCGGCTTTTAACGCGGTAGAGATTGTTCGAGCGGTTGTAGCGCAACTGATAATTGCGTCTGAACTTGCCTTTCTTTCCGAGGAATTTTTGACCGCCAAAGGAATCACTTGAGAAATAGTAAGGCAAACCGAATCCAAGATGCACTTCGTGAGATGCACCTTTTACGCGTGTGAGAGATCCAATCCCATAATTGAAGGAATACCCAACGCGGAATTTTCCACCAATCATGAAATCAGCACCTGCGATGAGGGCGTTTTCAGTGCGGTATCCCAAACTCACCCCCACAGATCCAAAGACTCCGCGAAGTAGAATGTCTCCTTGAATGGGCGCGTTTTTCGTGTACTTGATTTGAATGTTTGGATTGAAATAGGCATTTTCACCAATTTCAAAAAAGTATCCACCAATCAACATGTAGTGCCAGCGAGGAATATTAAATCCACTTTCTGTACCACTGGGTGTTTGTTGAAAAAGTTGGGGCACACTTAAACCAATATATCCTTTCGGCATACGGTAATATGCGCCCAATGAGGCGTTTAACTTCCAAAGGTTGTAGCTCTGTGAAAATGCAGGATCATTGGGCATCGTTGTACTTGCCGCTGCGTAATCGAAAACGACATTGTCCGCGCCAAGACCAAGGCCTAGAGATAAATAGTGTCGATCGCCGAAAATAGCACGATAGGCGTACATCGCAGAAACCGATGTCGATTGATTCAACCCAATTTTATCACTGCAAAAATTGATGCCTAAGGCCATGTTTGAGGTCAATTCACTGGCAACATTCATCCCAATGGTGGTTGGCGCACCCGCTAGACCGACCCATTGATTGCGGTAAACTAGATCTGCCGAAAGACGCGCATCTGAAGCCAAGGCCCCTGGATTGTACATCGATTTCAAGAAATTGAATTGCGAATAGCGATAGACATTTTGTGCCTGCATTGGTAGCGCCAATGCTATGAGTGCGAGAATGAGCAAACCTTTTTTCATCGCTTAATCGTTGTGAATCCGTCGATTTGGCTATTCGAAACGGTGATGGAATAATAATAGGTTCCTTCTGCCAGTGGCCCATGACCCATACACAGCGGTGTACCACAAGTGCCGTCCCAGTCGTTCTGATAATGGGCACTTTCATATACCTTGTCACCCCAGCGATTGAATACCGTGAGTTGTGCATTGAACACTTCTATGCCCGGAATCACAAACTGGTCGTTCACCATGTCTCCATTGGGAGAAAATCCAGTTGGAACATCAAAACGCAACACAATGACCACAATACTGTCGTTGCGCTCACAACCGTTTGGAGCAGTGGAAAAAACGTTGAAATGTGTGGTGGAATCGCCAATGAAATTGGTCAACTGCGTGGAAAAACTGGATAAATTCTGATAGGGAGTCCAGGTATAGGAGGTGTAGCCGTCAGGACCTGAAAGTTCAATAAAGTTTCCAGGATTCACGTAAAAGGTGTCTTCAATTGTTGCCGCAGGAATGTCGAGGTAATAAATGGGTTGGGTCAAGGTGGTGGAACAGCTGCCGTTCATGATGGTCACTGAATACGACGTGTTTGCCGTTGGTGAAACTACAATACTGGCGCTTGTTTCCCCTGTTGACCAAAGGTAAGTTCCTCCTCCGCTAGCAACAATGGTGGTTGTTGAGCCACTGCATACCGTTTCCGAACCGTTTAATGTAAGTCCGAATATGGGTTGAAGAATGGTAATTGCGGATGTTCCAGTGCACCCCTTGTAATCGATAATGTTTACCGTGTATGTACCGCCTTGCTGAATTTGAAGTGTCGAATTGGTACTCCCATCACTCCACAAGTAGGTGGCATAAGGTTCAGTTAAGCTCAATAGTGAACCGGCTCCTCCCGGACAAAGAACATTTCCTTCAGAGGAAAGAATAACGCCAACAGGGGAGGGGTTTATGGTGACTTGAATGGTGTCTTTGGAGACGCAACCAACAGCATCAATGGCCGTAACTATATATTGACCGCTAGATGTTGGTTGAAGCGATGAGGTGCTACCTGTTTGAGGCCCAGTCCAAGCGTAAGCAATAAATCCAGGAGTTGCGTGGATGAAATTTGGATCTGCCGAACAAAAGGAAATGGCGTCACCTTCAAGTATGGAAACATCTACATCACAGAGCAACTTTGACGGTTCACTGGCACTGCTCCATTGAAAAGTAAAGAATATCAATATAATGTTTAAGCAGTGTTTCATCACTCTACATAACTCAATTTTAACATGTTGGAACTTCCAAGGTCTTCCAATGGAATTGATGCAATATTAATAACTATGTCGCCTTGTTCAACCAATCCACCTTTTTTAAGTAAATATTTTATGTCAGCAATGGTGTGATCGGTACTGATTCGTTTGTCGTAATAGAACGCTCGAACGCCCCAAACCAGATTCAATTGCGTTAGAATTTGTTGGTTGCTGGTGAAGACATAGATAGGTGCTTTTGGACGCTGAGATGCAATTTTATACGCAGTGTATCCGGAGAAGGACATTGTAATAATGGCACTCGCTTCCACACGTTGAGACAAACGGCATGCGTTGAAACAGATCGAATCAGAAATAAAGCGCTCTTGATTTTTTTCGGGAATTTCTTCCTTGTTGTAAATCCCATCAAATTTCTCCATTTCCTTGACGATGTTCGCCATCGTGCGAATTACATCTACTGGAAATTTCCCAACCGATGTTTCACCGGACAACATTACGGCGTCGGCGCCATCCAATACAGCATTGGCCACATCATTTACCTCTGCACGTGTTGGCGTAATGTTCGAAATCATGCTTTCCATCATCTGTGTCGCTACGATGATTGGTCGCGCCATCAAAATACACTTGTTGATCAACATCTTTTGGATGATCGGCACATTCTGATACGGAATTTCAACACCGAGATCTCCTCGCGCAACCATCAATCCATCACTTTCTTTAATGATTTCGTCGATATCGTCAATGGCTTCTGGCTTTTCGATTTTTGCAATCACTTTCGCCTTGCATTTTCGCGCCGCAATGATGTGTTTCAATTCGATAATATCTCTTGCGGAACGCACGAAAGACAAGCCAATCCAATCTACATTTTGATCCAAGGCGAATTCCAAATCCAACAAATCCTTCGGCGTTAAAGAAGGCATCGAAATTTTTGTGTTCGGGAAGTTTACGCCTTTTTTGGAGGAAAGAATTCCACCGTGAATGACACGCAGACGAATTTCTTTTGAGCCGTCAGAACTGATGACTTCCAATGCAATTTTACCATCATCAAGAAGAATGCGTTCCCCTGGAGTGACATCTTGCGGAAGCTGCGCATAATTGATCGAAAAGCGCTCTGCGGTACCAAGGATTTTTTCAGTCACGACAGTCACCTCAGCTCCTGTGATGAGTTCCACGCCATTGTCCGTCATTAAATCTGTTCGGATTTTTGGACCTTGAAGGTCAGCCAGAATAGCCACATTCAACCCCGTCTCCTCATTGAGTTCATGGATTGTTTTAATCACCGCTTCATGATCTTCGTATGCGCCATGACTGAAATTCAAACGGCAAACATTCAATCCTTCGAGGAACATTTGACGCAAGGTGTTTTTATCGCTAGATGCCGGACCGAGTGTCGCGACAATCTTTGTTTTTTTAGTAATCGGGTGCATTGACCTGTTTTAATTAAAAATTAGTTGTTCGGTGGATTCAATTTCTTCAGGATCAAATGAAAATACCCCTAGAATGCTTTGAACCTCCCTCAATTCAGCAATGAGCTTATCTGTTTCCCAGGAATAGTTCTCGTACAAAAACAAGAAATAATCAATGGTTGGCTTCTCAGGAATCAGAAATTTACCCAAACTCTTGTTCTTTACAAGATAATATTCGGTGAAGTTATCTACATCTTTAAATTCGTACATCGAGTGATCTGAAATGCGCTGTCCCTTTTTGTTGGTAGCAACATATTCTTCTTCACAGCGCAGCAGATTGATTCCCAAGCGTTCATTGATTCCCCACGCCAATCGATAATCGTTGTGGTGCGAGCAAATCCCGATCATTTCAAAATCGTATTCTTGATCTACAGTGAGAATATGTTTTTTCGTTTTAGTCAATTGTACAAAATGTTGAGCAAAGGTAAGTAAAAACGACTATTAAGCGCTTAATGTCACTTGTTTGAATGTGAGGAAATGCAGCTGCTCCATCATTTTGTATCCGTGAGTGGGTTCTCTTAACTAAAAAATAACAAATTAAAACATCTAAGTATTTGAAATACAAATAGTTGAAAAAATGGCACAGCATTTGAAAACACCATTTCAAGTAAATATTAAATCTAAAAGTTATGAACGCTAAGAAAAATTCGAGGTACGACCTCGAGCGGAAAAGAATTGTCTTTTTTCAACTGGGATTATTGACAAGTGGCGCCTTTACATTGGCTGCATTTACCTACAAATCTCCATTGGAAAATGAGGTGCAAAAGCAACGCGTGACGGCACATGAAATTCAGATCATTGAAGAGGTTCAAAAGGACATCCCGAAGTTGGCTGATCCAATTCCACAAGTGATGAAATCACCAGATGTGTCAACAACCGGACCGACTTTGAACATTACACAGGAAGTGACAGCCAACATCAATCAAACGAACAACACGAATAAGGATGTCAAGAGTGAGGTAGGTGTGGCTGGCATTACGGTAAAAACAGGAGATTTAGATCTTGATTTAGGCACTGTCGATGTCGATATTGAAATCGTCGAAATCCCTGCGAAAGATGCTCAATTTATTGGTGGAACAGCTGCGATGCAGAAATTTATCAATGAGAATTTGAACTATCCTGATGATGCCATTGAAATGAACATGCAAGGTAGAGTATATCTTTCATTCGTTGTAGAACGCGATGGTACTGTCTCAAATGTGAGTGTCGAACGAGGCATTTTTCAATCGATGGACCGTGAAGCTGCACGTGTTGTTCGCTCGTTTCCAAATTGGATTCCAGGTGAGATGCCTTCCGGGAAAGTTAGAACGCGGGTGAGAGTGCCGATTAACTTTACGCTTCAATAGTGGGGTGGATTAAAAATTTAGTCCTGCGGAATTTGGTTGCTTCGCAAATTTGGACCTACGGAATTTGGTTGCTTCGCAAATTGTAGTGAACAACACTGTTGTCAATCTCCCAGAATAGCCGAAGGCATCAAATTGTGAAAGCAACAAATTATCTCACGAATCGTTTGCGGGTTTCTTTCTTTTTCTTATTTTTGACCTCAAATATTACATCATGAGCGTTTTTGGTATCGTACTTTTCCTAG
>CANGIC010000160.1 GCA_947453795.1 Flavobacteriales bacterium | reverse complement strand
TACGTTGGTCCATTGTTTCTGAACTTAGGAACAAGCACACCTTGTGGGGCAAGCACATTGGCTAGGTTTGGAATGTACTGGTGTGTGGAATCTCCAAATGTTTCCGTTATTCTCGGCCCGTCAATGACCAAGACCATAACGTATTCTGTCTTGTAGTTTGGAGACTGGGGTATTTCTGTAGTTTGGTTGAATGAGAGCACCACCAATACTGCCGGCACAACTAGAGCAATCCACCATTTTTTATTCAGTATCATACGTTTCATCAAGGAAATTTAGGGAATTTAGAGAAATCGCGTTTCCGCTTTTCCAAGAAGGCATTTCTACCTTCAACCGCTTCTTCTGTCATGTAAGCCAAACGGGTAGCTTCACCCGCAAACACTTGTTGACCGACAAGACCATCATCAATCAGGTTGAATGAAAACTTGAGCATCTTAATGGCTGTCGGACTTTTCGTAAGGATTTCTTGAGCCCATTCGTAAGCGGTTTGCTCCAAATCGTCGTGTGGAACCACGGCATTGACCATTCCCATATCGAAGGCCTCCTGTGCAGAGTAATTTCTACCGAGAAAAAAGATCTCACGGGCACGTTTTTGTCCCACTTGTCGCGCTAAATACGCAGAGCCAAATCCTCCGTCAAAACTTGCTACATCCGCATCTGTTTGTTTAAAAATCGCGTGCTCTTTACTGGCAATGGTCATGTCGCAAACCACATGAAGACTATGGCCACCGCCAACAGCCCAACCGGGAACTACTGCAATCACCACCTTATTCATGAATCGAATCTGACGCTGAACATCTAAAATATTGAATCGATTTACCCCATCTTCTCCTTTGTAACCTGTGGTTGAGCGCACACGCTGATCTCCACCTGAACAAAATGCCCATACCCCATCCTTGGGTGCAGGACCTTCGGCTGAAATGAGCACAACACCAATTTCTTGGTCTTCATGAGCGATAATCAGTGCCTCTTGTAATTCTGAAACTGTTTTTGGACGAAACGCATTTCTACATTCTGGTCGATTGAATGCAATTCGCGCCACTCCATCTGCTTTTCGAAAGGTAATGTCCTCGTATTCTTTAATCGTTTCCCAATTCGGCTGTTCCATTTCATTCAATTTTAAGACAAAAGTACAGAATGATTTGTTAAGAATAGGGTCTTGGATGATTACTGCCCTACGAAGGTATAACGAATGTACCCACTTTGCGCGGCACTGGAAGCACTAGAGAAATTGAAACGGGATTTTCGCGCATACTCCGTCGCATAACGCACCAAGCAACCATCGGCAGAACTTTTTGCGCTATCAACGCGTGCTTCAATCACGTCTCCATTTTGGTTTACTTTAATGTAAATCAATACAGAACCAGAAGACTCACACAAGTAACTTGGCTTTCGAATCCACCATTCGTTGTTTTGATGAGGATTTCTTCCATCCAACTGCCATTCCGCAGCAACAGAACCCTTAACGGCAACATCCCCGTTGCTTGTCGCTGTACTTTGGTTGTTTCCTTTTGTGGGGTTCGTTCGGTCTTTTTTCCGTTGATCAATTTCTTGTTGAATCTTTTGGCGTTCTTTTGCTCCGCCAGCATCTTCAAACATTTTCCGTTCTTCCTCGCGAATCGACTTTTCAATATCTCCGGCAGATTTATTCGCATACCACTTGTCATCGGATTGGCGACGTTTGTCATTGACATCCCGTGCGACATTGGTCATCTCACCTGAATAATCACTAGGAACCAATATGTTGTCAGGGTTTAGTTCAACCTCTTCTTTGGGAATATCTATGTAAGATCCATCCGTGAAAGGTTCAATCGCTTCGAATTTCGTATAGGATTCCATCTCGAGGTACATGAATAGCCCAACATACGCAGCCACAGTTGCGATGAGACCATATTTGAATCGGTCCAGGAGGTCAAAAAATCTATTCATTGCCATTTGCCGGTGTCAATATCCGTTTTTCCGAAATTAAGAAATAATGCACATCGTTGTCCTTCATCAGAATAAAAAAATCAGCACCGCCTTGTGCAATACGTCGGTATGCTAAAGGGACGATTTCCAATCCTTGAGTAGAATAGATCCCAAACTGGCTCCCATCCGACACAAGCAAAAGTTCACTCGTTAAACGCGAAACCACCGAATAATTAACAGGCAATAGAAAAACACCTTTGGCATCAATCACCCCTTGTTTACCTGCGATCTCCACCACTGCAATTCCATTCTGGAAACTCTCTGCATAGTCGTAAGCTGGAGGAATCAAGACCTTGCCCGTCAAATCTTTATACCCCCATTGTGAACCCTTTAAAAAAGCCGTGAGTGATTTTATTTCACCAATGTCCGTTTGATTAAAACCAAATACCTGTTTCCCCTGTTCGTTGATGGCCCCAAATTTCCCTTCTTTCATCACCACTGCATAACTTGACTGGAAGGTTCCTCTCTTGGAGCAATTCGGAAAATACTGGTATTTCAACTCAATGATTACCTTACCTGCTCCATCAAGATAACCCACTTTCCCGTCCAACGAAACCAATGCTCGATTGGCCGACAATTCACCGATGATGTCATAGATGGCTGGAACAACCGGCGAACAGTTTATACGCATCAGACCAAACATTTCATTTTCCTCGAAGACCAGCAAGGAATCATTGAAGTAGCTAATATTTGCCTTACAGGGTTGAATGATATAATTTCCTTGTTCATCAATAAACGCCTGATTTCCATTCACCTCCACTTTCGCCTTCCCCTTCAAAAAGGGATATGCATCGGTGTATTGAAAGGGAATTTTAAGCACCCCCTCTTTGTCTGTGTAGCCGTATAAAGAGTCTTTAGCAACCAAAAACAATCCACTTGAAAGTCCTTGAATGTCCGAGTACTCTGGCTTCAAGATGTACGACCCGATACGGTCAATGACCCCATAAAATCCATTTTCTTGAACAATGGCTCTACCGCCTTCAAAATCACTGACCGATTCGAAACGAAAGGGCACCACCACATTGCCAAGTTTATCCACATAGCCATAGCGATTCTCTTTCATCGCTGTTGCCAAACCTTCGGCATAAAATCCCAATTGATCAAATTGAGGAGGAATGGTAACAGCACCATTTCTGTCCATAAACCCATAATGTCCGTCACGCTTAAACGGAAATAAACTTGTATTCAACAAACTTTGCTCTTGTTCAAGAGAAGTTAGAAGGGGATAATCAGGAAAATCCACTTTAAACTGATTCAATCGCTGTTCAGTAAAGTCGTTCATGTACAACTGATATATCTTTTTCCAGGCATCGTTGACATTTTGATTCTCCCCATTATTGCGGACGAATCCCACATAATCGTTTATCGTTCCCGATCGCGTGCTTAGGGCATATACGCTGTCTTGCGCAATTGAGGCATAGGGATTTTCAGGACAACACGCCAAAAATGACAGGTACGCATCAAGCGTTTGACTGGCCGTTACTTCGCGGTATTTCGCTATATAATAATCCTTTAAAGCCAAGTCAGAAAAGACGCTACCTGTAAAATTGTCGCGATATCCTTCGAATGCCACCGAACTTCCGATGTGCCTTGCATCTTCATATGCGATAGAATCACGACGGTATCGTGCAACCTCCATTTCATTCGCCCAGGAGTGATCGTCCATAAATTTCTGATAGGCCCATGCTGAATTTTCTTTTTCCGCCTGTTTAAAAAATTCTGAGGAGATCCGTTGCCTAAGGTCTATTATTGACGCAGTAGAAAATCCAAAAACACTTAACTTTTCAAGCTGCTTTGCTTTCACATGACCTAAGGACGCGTGCGAACGCAAGATGTAAAAATAAGCACTATCAATGCAGTGAAACGGATTGTCTTTTCTTAAGTAAATGCTTGCTAGTCCGTAAGCAGCCGGTGACTCGTTGCGCTTTAGCGAAGCTTCAAAGTTTTGCTTTGCTTTAAAATAATCGTAGATCTCGAGTGCTTCAAACCCTTTTACCAAGCGCGAAGCCGATGCACTGTATTGAAAACAGAAGCAAAGGAGGAACGACAAGAAAAAGAGGCGTATATGTTTCACGAATCAAAGATAACGATAAGGTCGATACATTAAAGGACAATGAATTTCAAAAAAAAAGCCCCTTGATACATCAAGAGGCCTTACATATTTTGAATGGAATCACTTCATGTGACGACCATAACGGTTTTTGAATTTATCGATACGACCCGCAGTATCCACGAATTGAACAATTCCTGTGAAGAATGGGTGCGACTTGTGAGAGATATCCAATTTAACAAGCGGGTACTCATTGCCATCTTCCCATGAAATTGTTTCACTTGAAGTAGCACAAGAAGGACAAATGAATGCATAATCGTTTGTCATGTCTTTAAAAACAACCAATCTGTAATTGTCTGGGTGAATATCTTTTCTCATTTTCTTTATTTTTTGTCCCGATTAGGGTTGCAAATTTACAAAAACTTTTGAAAAATCAAACGCAAACTCAAATAAAATAATTCCGCTTACTTTTCGTTACTTTTGTTTCGAAATCAGAATGAAAAAAGGAAGCTTATCCCTCTTATTGTTTTTTGCGCTGCTTGCATTGTCCGCGACGCTGCAAAGTTGCAACAAAACTTCGCTGCTTTCTAAAAAGAATTTATCTTTTTCCGTCGATACGCTTGTTTTCGATACTGTTTTCACCACAATCGGTTCTACGACTCAACAATTTAAAATCTACAACAACGACAAGCGTACCATTCACATTGACGAAATTGAATTGATGGGGGGAACAAATTCACCCTTCCGAATGAATATCGATGGCATTCAAGGCACAATTATAAAAGACCTTGATATTGAAAGTCAGGATAGTCTTTTCGCATTTGTTGAAGTCACGCTTGGAATAAACGGACAAAACCTTCCTTTAATTCTAGAGGATTCCATTCGATTTCGAACAAATGGTGTCGATCAATATGTGAAGCTTGCTGTTTGGGGGCAAGATGCTTACTTCCACTACAAAGATTTAAATGAGGGAACATGGCCCAATGACAAACCGCATGTGATTTATGGTTACGCCGCTGTGGATTCTGCCAAAACACTGAACATTCAAGGAGGAACGGATATCTATTTACACAAGAATGCCATATTGTATGTGTACAAGAGTACCTTGAACATCAACGGTACGTTGGGTAATGAAGTCACCTTACAAGGAGACCGTTTAGAAACACAGTACGATGATGTAGCAGGACAGTATTACGGCATTTACTTCCAAGAAGCCAGGCCTTCTACCATTGATTACGCCATCATAAAAAACGGAACTTCAGGCGTTCATCTTTTCTCTGAAGATCCTGGAAATTCAGGATACACCTTAACCATGACCAACACGACGATTACGAATTGTGCGCGTTATGGCACATTCATCTATTCAGGCGCGAAGGTAAAAGCGGAGAATTGTGTGATTTCAAAAAATGGGAACCATGCCCTACTCGTTCTGGAAGGTGGAGATTTCTTCTTTAATTTCTGTCATTTATTGGGTTATGGGAATGGCGACGCCTCCACTCCTGCGGTTGGAATCAGTAACTATTACAATGACTACGCAAATGGGGTAACCAATGTTGGATCGATACACGAAGGAAGGATCATAAATAGCGTCATCTGGGGAAATCTATCTAGCGAGATTGTTTTCGACACGATACCAGATGCCGCCATCACCTTAAACTTTGATTTTCGAAACTGTGTCATTAAGCGTGAAACTCCCGCAACTGAAAACTATTACTCGGGCATACAATGGAACACAGACCCTTTATTTACCGACATTGATTTGAATGACTATACATTCCCCATCAATTCACCGTTGAACAATCAAGGAAATGCTGCCTTTTGGATTCCAACAGATATCCTAGGTATTTCGAGGAGTTCGAGCACGCCGGATTTGGG
>CANGIC010000159.1 GCA_947453795.1 Flavobacteriales bacterium | reverse complement strand
CGAGTAGAAAATTGGTTCGATCTACTGCACGTGATGTGGACCCATGAAGCTCACGAACAGATTCCTTAATCGCCAAGACAGGAATTACAGCTTCGCATGTGTTAAGTGCATCAAGGCATGCTAAAACCGTTTCTTTCGCTACAAAAGGGCGAACACCGTCGTGCACTAAAATGAAGTCCCCCGAACAACTTTCAAGGGCATTTTTTATGGAGTAAAAGCGTTCCTCTCCACCCGGCACTAGGGTGTGGGGAATACTACTATCAAATTCTCGAACAAGATTCTGCCAGTACTCATGCCATTCACACGGTAAAGTGACGATCAGTTCAAAATTTGCATCTATCTGATAAAAACATTCCAGTGTCCTGAGTAAAATAGGTTTACCAGAAAGGGGAATGAATTGTTTCGGAAGATCTCCTCCCATGCGTTTTCCAATTCCTCCCGCAGTGATAATGACCGATATTTTATTCATCTAAGGTGTAAAAAATAAAAAAGGTCACCGGAAAAAACCAGCAACCTTGTACATGTATACATTCTAAGAATTATTTCAACTTCGACGGATCGTTTGCTGCCTTGTTGTTGAATTTACGCTGCGTGTTCAACCAAAAGAACAAACCAAAGAAACCAAGGACAATCATTGAATAATTGAACTTGTTTCCAATCCACTCAAAAAAGCCGAAGGTCCATTGTAGGAAGTCAGCAATACCGTAAAAGAAATCTGATGAACTCATGTATCAAGGATTTTATGGCACAAAGAAAATGATTTTTCCTGAAACAATGGCTGAATTATCGAAAAAATGAGCTTATTCCCCCTTTGATTTTCGCGCATCTTCGATTAAAAGTGTCAATTCGATAAAATTTTCTACCGACAACACCTCCGGACGAAGGGTTAAAAAGTGATGGTCAATGTCGAAGCCACTGATCAATTGTTTGATGGAATTGCGGATGGTTTTTCTGCGCTGATTGAAACTCATTTTCACCACTTGAATAAAAAACCGTTCATCGCAGGCCATCGTTTGTCGCTCATTTCTGGTACACCGAATCACCCCTGACTTCACCTTGGGTGGCGGATTGAATACATGTTCATCTACGGTAAAGCAATACTCGATGTCGTAAAATGCTTGGAGCAAAACGCTCAAAATCCCATATTGCTTAGACCCGGGTGGCTCTGCAATACGCTCGGCAACCTCCTTTTGAAACATCCCCATGATTTCTGGAATTTGATTCCGATATTCGAGGCATTTGAATAAAATCTGTGAAGATATGTTGTACGGGAAATTCCCCACCACAGCGAAGGGCTCATCACCCATATACTTGCGTGGATCGATCCGCAAAAAGTCGGCTTCAAAAATCTTTCCGGACAGTTGAGGAAAATGCCCTTCCAAATACACCACCGATTCGTGGTCAATTTCCATCACTGAGACCTCGTTCGTTTCCTCTTCCAAAAGAAATTCTGTAAGAGCGCCCATGCCTGGACCAATCTCCAGCACACGCTTACACCCCTGGTGTGCTGTAAATTGTGAAGCTATTTTCCGGCAGATATTTTTATCTGTCAAGAAATGCTGACCGAGGTGTTTTTTAGGGCGTACGCTCATGCTTTAAATTCTTCAATGACACTCAAAACTGTGCGAAATGCAGCAAACTTCCCGGCATAACGCGCACTGTGGTCACGCTGTAAAAGTGGAGCGTGTGTTTTGCTGTAGGTATCCATGTGTTCTTGGCTTGGTGATAAATAGGTGATGGCATAGGTTTCGCCTCCATCTTCTTCCCCATGAACGCGCGAAATGCGACTTTCGACAAAACATCCTGTCGACATCACATCTGGAATGTGAGTGCTGCGCATCCATGTCAACCAATCTTCGGCAACCTCAGGATCAACACTTACCGTTACGTTGTATAAAATCATAGGCAAAGGTAACTATTCCAATGCTTCAGACCTAACTCCCACCATTGCCCGAATTTTTCTACTTTTGATGAAAATTGCAGTTTATGCTCATGTCAATGACAGGTTTCGGAAAATCTACCGAAACATTCGCAGGAAAAAAGGTAAGTGTAGAGGTTCGCTCCCTGAATAGTAAATCACTAGATATGAATGTGCGCATCTGTTCAGCTTATCGCGAATTGGAGCACGACATCCGAAAAATCGTTGGTGACGAGCTCGACCGCGGAAAAGTGGACATCAACATCAACATGGACAGCAGCGGCGATTCACGCAACTACACACTCAATCGCGATTTGGCCGCGGCCTATTACAAAGACCTCAAAGGAATGAATGAATTGATTGGTGAAGAATCCAAGGATTACCTCGCCATGATTCTGCGCATGCCCGACATCTTCAACAATGAACGGGAAGGATTGACAGAAGAGGAGAAAAAATGGTTGTTCGCGTTGGTGAAATCTGCTTGTGATCAGCTACATGCCTTTAGACGTCAAGAGGGTGAAGCACTGGAAAGCGAATTTCACGATCGTCTGGGTGACATACAATCGCTACTGAAAGAGGTGCCTAAATACGAAAGTGAACGCATCGATACCGTTCGTGAACGACTGCGCAAGGGCTTAGATGAATTGGAAAGTACGAAGCACGACGACAATCGTTTGGAGCAAGAACTCATTTTCTACATTGAAAAACTCGATATTTCCGAAGAGAAAATGCGTTTGAGCAATCACCTCGACTACTTTATAGAAACGATGAAGTTGCCAAAAAGCGGGAAGAAACTCGGTTTTATAGCCCAAGAAATCGGACGCGAAATCAACACGCTTGGCAGCAAAAGCAATCATGCCGAAATGCAAAAGCTTGTTGTAGACATGAAAGACAATCTCGAGAAAATCAAAGAACAGGTACTGAACACATTGTAATAGATCCAATGGAAACAGCGCAGAATTTTACCGGAAAATGTGTGATCTTTTCAGCACCATCGGGGGCGGGAAAAACAACCATTGTTCGTCATTTATTAGACGCCAACATCGGCTTAGCATTCTCTGTTTCGGCCTGCAGTCGCAATCCACGTCCGAATGAAATTGATGGGAAAGATTACCATTTCCTTGGTCTTGAGGGCTTTCGTCGATTGATTCAAGAAGATGCGTTTATTGAATGGGAGGAAGTGTACACCGACAATTATTACGGTACACTTCGATCCGAGGTTGAGCGCATTTGGAGTGAAGGAAAAACGGTCATCTTCGACGTTGACGTGGTTGGGGGCTTAAACATCAAACGCATTTTTGGTGCGCACGCTTTAGCCATTTTTGTGCAGCCACCAAGTTATGATGAACTGGAAAAAAGACTCCGCCATCGCAGCACGGAATCAGAAGAAAAGATCAACATGCGCATGGCCAAAGCCAAAAAAGAACTCAGCAGTGCACGTGAATTTGACCTCATCCTGATCAATGACGATTTGGAGATCGCTTGTGCAGAAGCGCAACGCATTGTGACCGAATTCATCCAATCATGAAAGTAGGACTCTATTTTGGCACCTTTAACCCTATTCACGTGGGGCATTTAATCATTGCCAATTACATGGCGAACTTTCAAGGATTAGATCAAGTTTGGATGGTCGTTTCTCCGCAAAATCCGTTGAAAGAAAAAGCGGGATTGCTTTCGGATTTCCACCGTTTATCACTGGTAAAAGTGGCCATTGAGGAGAATCCTAAATTAAAAGCTAGCGACGTAGAATTCAAACTACCCGTCCCAAGCTATACGGTCACCACTCTAGCTCACCTGAAAGAAAAGTATCCGGAACATACCTTCTCCTTGATTATGGGGGAGGATAATTTGCGGAACTTTCACAAGTGGTTCAACCACGATGTCATCTTAAAAAATCATGAGATTTACGT
This sequence comes from Flavobacteriales bacterium, assembly GCA_947453795.1. Lineage (GTDB taxonomy): Bacteria > Bacteroidota > Bacteroidia > Flavobacteriales_D > Crocinitomicaceae > M0103. The sequence continues at coordinate 2,080 of CANGIC010000159.1, read as the reverse complement.
CTATCCCCGGGTGTTTACCATTCAGGAAGAAGAGGAAATTCGGGCGAATGGAACATTGACAGAAAATCCGTTCGCGCAGCACCCGCATGTACATATCTGCAGCGATGCACCCGTGATGCGGATATCGGCGAGTTTTATTCGTCAAGCCATTAAAGAAAGAAAGGATATTCGCTACCTACTGACGGAGCCCGTGCATCAGTATATTGAAGAGATGCACTTTTACCGATAAATCAAAGCACCATTTCAGGAACAAACTCAGGCACCACCAAGTCGCCTTCCGTTTTGGAAATAATTTCCTCAACGCTCACACCTGGTGCGCGCTCGATCAAATAGAATTTATTGCCCCGAATTTCAAGCACTGCCAACTCTGTAACCACCTTTTTTACACAACCTACACCGGTCAACGGCAAGGTACATTTCTTCAAGATCTTCGATTCCCCCTCGCGGTTGCTGTGCATCATGGCAACGATAATATTCTCTGCAGATGCCACCAAGTCCATGGCTCCACCCATACCTTTTACCATTTTACCTGGAATTTTCCAGTTGGCAATGTCCCCATTTTGAGACACCTCCATGGCACCAAGTACCGTCAATTGCACATGTTGACCACGAATCATAGAAAACGACATGGCAGAATCAAAAAATGCCGCGCCCTTTCGCACCGTAATCGTTTGTTTTCCAGCGTTTATTAGATCGGCATCCTCTTCTCCTTCAAAGGGAAACGGACCCATGCCCAATACGCCATTCTCCGATTGAAACTCGACTTCAATGCCCTCTGGGATATAGTTCGCCACCAAGGTAGGAATCCCAATCCCAAGATTTACATACCATCCATCTCTCAACTCTTGAGCAATGCGTTTCGCAATTCCATTTTTATCTAATGCCATTGGGTAGTTTTTTAGTGGTTAGTGGTTAGTTGGTTAGTGGTTAGTGGTTAGTGGTTAGTGGTTAGTGGTTAGAATAAAAGTAATTCGTAATTCGTAATTCGTAACTCGTAACTCGTAACTCGTAACTCTTAACTCTTACTTCTCACAGTCCTTTGCTCGATGCGTTTTTCAAATTTCTCACCTTTAAAGATCCGTTGTACGAAGATTCCAGGGGTATGGATATCGTTCGGATCAAGTTCACCCGCGGGAACCAATTCTTCCACTTCAGCAATGGTAATTTTTCCCGCCATCGCCATCATTGGGTTGAAATTGCGTGCCGTTGCTTTGAAAATAAGGTTTCCTTCCGTATCTCCTTTCCACGCTTTGACAATCGCATAATCCGCTGTCAATGCCATTTCCAAGATGTGTGGTTTGCCGTTGAATTCGCGTACTTCCTTTCCTTCTGCTACCTCCGTTCCATAGCCAGCAGGCGTGAAGAACGCGGGTATTCCAGCGCCACCAGCCCGACAGCGTTCCGCCAAACTTCCTTGAGGAATCAGGTCAACGATCAATTCGCCGGACAGCATCTGACGTTCGAATTCCGCATTTTCGCCCACATAAGAGCTGATCATTTTTTTAATTTGACGGCCGTGCAGCAAAAGCCCAAGACCGAAGTCATCGACACCGGCATTGTTTGAAATACACGTGAGGTCTTTCACCCCCAACTTCACCAATTGCGCGATAGAATTTTCTGGAATCCCACACAAGCCAAAGCCACCCAGCATGAGTGTCATCCCGTCTTCAATTCCGACGAGGGCTTCATCAACATTGTTTACTACTTTATTCATTATAGGCCTAATTCAGGTACTGTTGGAACATCCAATTGCGCATCGCCATCGCAGGAGAAAAGTTTTGGGTCGTAGGAGGCGGGCTGTTCAAAATCTGTTGTTGGCAAACCAATTTTAGGGTCCTTGTACACCTTCTGCATGTAATATCCATAAATCGGAAGTGCCAGACGTGCACCTTGTCCCCACTGCATGGAACGGAAGCGTACACCTCGGTCTTCGGCACCTACCCAAACACCAGTAACAAGTTTCGGTGTAAGCCCCACAAACCATCCGTCAGAGTTGCTTTGTGTTGTTCCCGTTTTTCCTGCTGTAGGATAAAGTACATTCCCCCATGTCTGACCGCCACGCAAACTTCCTCCTGTTCCT
>CANGIC010000158.1 GCA_947453795.1 Flavobacteriales bacterium | reverse complement strand
TCTTTGAAGATATCTGTGTTCGGTTGGTGACCAATAGCAACGAAAAATCCTGTACATGGAATGTCTTGAACCTCACCAGTAACGCTGTTCTTTACTCTTGCCCCAGTGACGCCATTGTCGTCACCCAATACTTCCATGGTGTCGGTATTGAATAGAATGGTAATGTTTGGGGTATTTTTCACACGGTCAGCCATGATTTTAGACGCTCTGAATTCGTCTTTACGGACCAACATGGTAACCTTTGTACACAATTTCGATAAGTAATGTGCTTCTTCACAGGCAGAATCACCAGCACCAACGATGACCGTTTCTTGTCCACGGTAGAAGAATCCATCACAAACGGCGCAAGCAGAAACACCGCCCCCCATCTGTAAGTACTTTTGTTCGCTCTCCAATCCAAGGTATTTTGCCGAAGCTCCGGTAGAGATAATGACTGTGTCAGCGTGGATTTCTTTACCATCTTCTGTCCAGCACTTGTGCACATCACCCGAGAAATCTACTTTATTGATAAATCCAAAGCGAATATCGGTTTCGAAGCGTTTTGCTTGAGCTTCAAGTTGCATCATCATTTCAGGTCCTGTAACACCTTCGGGGTATCCTGGGAAATTCTCCACTTCATTTGTTGTAGTCAGCTGACCACCAGGTTGCATCCCTTGATACATGACTGGTTTCATGTCAGCGCGTGCTGCATAAATGGCTGCTGTATATCCCGCAGGTCCTGAACCAATAATCAGGCAATTGACTTTCTCTGCATTGCTCATGTCTGTATGTTTTATTTAAAAGTGTTTGAGGTACAAATGTACTTTTTTCTCGGCGAAATTAATATTCAGCGGTGGAATAGAAGGCGCTTTTCGGGCAAATTGAATTTATTTTTTGGTTCATTCATTTTTTTCGCCAATTATCAATTAAAAGGCGGTAAATTTAACGTCTGATTTTTTCACCCACCATGATCGATACCGAGCTTTATGAAGCCAAACAACTGTACCCTTTTCAAGATAAAACGGTACGGATTATTCTTGAAGAGCTCGAGCGTAATGGAAAGAAGTTTAACCTACTTTTTCAATTGCCCACAGGGGGAGGGAAGACTGTAATCTTCTCTGAAATTGCGAAAAAATTCATAGAGAAAACAGGGGAGAAGGTGTTGATCTTAACACACCGAATTGAACTTTCTATTCAAACTTCGCGGCAATTGAAAGCCATTGGCGTTGACAATAAGGTAATCAGCAGTGAGGTAAAGAAAATTCCCGATCAAAATGAATTCAATTGTTTCATCGCTATGGTGGAGACATTGAACAATCGCTTGACTGAAAATCAAAAGTTTATTGAAAACGTTGGTTTGGTCATTGTCGATGAAGCACACTACAACAGTTTCAGGAAAATCTTTCAATTCTACGGAGATTCGAACATTCTTGGCGTAACAGCAACTCCCTTGAGTTCAAATCGCTCATTGCCACTCAATGACAATTACAATAAATTGATTGTTGGTGAAAGCATCTCGAATTTAATTGAAGGAGGATACCTTGCCAACGCCGATACCTATACCTATGACGTAAACCTTCATGGGTTAAAAATCGGAACAAATGGCGATTTCACAGTAAGCAGCTCTGATGTTGTTTATGGGAATTATTTCATGCAAGAGAAATTGCTCTTTGCCTACGAGGAGATTGCTGTTGGGGATAAGACCTTGATTTTCAATTCCGGTATTGACACTTCTATTCGTGTGGAAGAGACCTTTAAGAAGCGAGGATATAACATTCGTCACTTGGATTCGACCTTCAGTGATAAGGATAGAAAGGATGTTTTGCACTGGTTTAAAGTTACGCCCGATGCCATCTTGACTTCCGTTGGAATTTTAACAACAGGATTCGATGAGCCAACGGTTCAAACGATCATCTTAAATCGAGCTACGCGCTCCTTGACCCTTTATCACCAGATGATTGGTCGTGGTTCCCGTAAGTTGCCCAATAAAGACCGCTTTAAATTGATTGACCTTGGAAACAATGTGCGCCGATTCGGTTTTTGGCAAGATTACCTCAACTGGCAAGATGCCTTTCGTTTTCCAGATCGCTTCTTGGAATCAAGAATGTCGGAAAATGAAGACCTGGAATTTGAGGTAGAGTTTGAGTTTACGCGTGCCATGATGGATCTTTTTGATACAGAAAAATTAGATGCATTCAGCATGAAAGATGCTTACAGCGAGTGTGTGGATGCCGGTAGAAAAGGGAAAGATGCAGTCGAAATGTCCTTACAAAATCACTTTGAAGTTCTTCGTGATGCATGCCGAGATGTATACCATGCCTATGAGCTGATGAATCATTTGCAAGAGCACATCGAATACCGCATCAAGCATTACACGAAATGCATTTCAAAAAGCACCCCGAACTACATGAAATATTTGATTGAAACCTACAACCGTCAATTGAAACAAAAGCTAATCTCGGAAATCAACCGCGACGAGGACTAGTAGTTAAGTACAATATCAACGGTGTCAAATGGAGTAGTGTAGGCGGATTTCAACCCTTGATTCGTCGTGCCTAAGACCCAATAATAATAGGAATAATTGGTATTGGCGTCATTGATGCAATAAATCGTTGTGTCCAATGCGCCATAGTATTCTTGTTGTGTGATTGGGCAGCATTCCATACAGTCTGCCTTGCCCTCTTGTTTGATGTAGCGAAAATGGTCACTTGCCAATGGAGATTGATTCAAGAAAATCAGTCTCGCCCAACTCATAGCCGTTGTTCCGTAATTTCGGATATTATCCTCCGTGATCGATAGACTCGAAAAAAGCACCGTTTCATTGATTTCAAAATAGTTGTTCTTGGTGACCACAAGTACATATTTCTCCATTTTATCTCTTGGAAAGGTGAAACTATATGCTCCGTCCGATCCAGTCGTTGAACTACCAATGAGAATCATTTGTGAGGTAGCCACAGGTACTGAGTACAACTTGACCTGAGCATTGGCAAATGGTGTATTGAATGTTTCGTCAGTTAAGACTCCTTTTAGCGTAAAATCTGCCTTCCCTTTTTTACAAGAAGAAAAGGTGCCTGAGAAAACCATTAAGAGTAAAGTGAGAAATAGAACACGTTTCATGGCTACTTTGGTTTAGCGACGACGAAGGTATGAAAGAATTGTTGAAAACAAAAAGTATGGAAAGTTTGACGCAAACTTGTCTTTTTTTGTAAACTTGACCAAACTTTAAACTATTTACTATGGAACAACTACTTGTATTGTTGGGCGCTTATCTATTTGTCGTTTTGGCAATAGGTGTTTTTTTAATCATTTGCCAATGGAAAATTTACGCAAAGGCAGGTAAGCCCGGATGGGCATGTTTAATTCCAATTTACAACATTGTTGTCTTGTTGGAAATTGTGAAGAAACCAGTTTGGTGGTTGGTATTGCTCCTAATCCCTGTAGTGAACTTGGTCATAGCGATTATAATTATGATCGAATTGGCTAAAGTATTCGGCAAAGATGGAGGATTCACAGTTGGATTAATTTTACTTCCTTATGTCTTTTATCCAATTCTTGCGTTTGGTGATGCACAATACATCGGAGATGACACGCTAGATCCAGCATCTAATTCTTAATTTTTCAACCTTCGAAGCTCAAAGAGCGAAGTAGGTCATTTTTCAACCTTCGAAGCTCAAAGAGCGTAGAAGGTCAATCTTATTGTTTTAATAAAAAAAAGCCTCTTTCGGGAGGTTTTTTTTATGCAATTAACGTTCAGTTCGCGCTTTTGGTCGCAACGAATTCTTACCTTTATACCGCTTAAAATTTATTCAATGTCAGACGATAAAAAGATCATTTTTTCAATGGTGGGTGTATCAAAAACAACACCTCAAGGAAAACAAATCATTAAAGATATTCACCTGTCCTTTTTCTATGGGGCAAAGATTGGAATCATCGGTTTGAACGGTTCTGGAAAGTCAACGGTGATGAAGATTATCGCTGGATTGGACAAGTCCTATCAAGGAGATGTGGTATTTTCTCCAGGTTACACGGTCGGATATCTTCCGCAGGAACCAGATCTTGACTTGAATAAAACCGTGAAGGAAATCGTCATGGAAGGAGCACAAGATGTCGTTGATGTACTGAAAGAATACGAGGAGATCAACAATGCGTTCATGGATGAAGAGGTCTTGAACGATCCCGATAAAATGGACAAACTTATTGCACGTCAAGGTGTTGTTCAAGATAAAATTGACGCCATGGATGCGTGGGAGCTTGACAATAAATTGGAAAGAGCGATGGATGCCTTGCGCTGTCCACCCGATGATCAACTGATTTCGACTTTGTCTGGTGGTGAAAAACGCCGTGTCGCACTTTGTCGCTTGTTGCTTCAAAATCCGGACATTCTTCTTTTGGATGAGCCGACCAACCACTTGGATGCAGAATCTATTGATTGGCTAGAACAACATTTACAACAATACCAAGGAACAGTCATTGCCGTGACCCACGACCGTTATTTCTTGGATAATGTGGCGGGCTGGATTCTTGAGCTTGACCGTGGAGAAGGAATTCCATGGAAAGGGAATTACACTTCTTGGTTGGAGCAAAAAGGAAACCGCTTGAAGGAGGAGGAAAAGACCGAATCGAAGCGTCAGAAAATGTTGGCCCGAGAACTTGAATGGGTACGCATGAATCCGAAAGGACGTCACGCGAAGAATAAAGCCCGTTTGACGAACTACGACAAGATGTTGGCCGAAGACCTGAAAGACAAGGAAGCATTGTTGGAAATTCCAATTCCTAATGGACCGCGCCTCGGGAACAATGTCATCAATGCGGCACATGTCGCGAAATCATTTGGTGAAAAATTGCTGTACGACGATTTGAACTTTAACCTTCCACCGGCAGGAATTGTCGGGGTAATCGGACCAAATGGTGCAGGAAAGACAACGATCTTCAAGATGATCATGGATGAATTGCAACCCGATGGTGGCGCATTCGAAGTAGGAGAGACAGTGAAGATTGGTTATGTCGATCAAACCCACAAAGACATTCATCCAGATAAAACCGTTTTTGATGTCGTGTCGAATGGATTGGAATATGTGGAAATTGGAACACAGAAAATCAACTCAAGAGCCTATCTGTCGAAATTTAACTTCAATGGAGCTGACCAAAACAAAAAGGTGGGTGTGCTTTCAGGAGGAGAACGAAACCGCTTGCACTTGGCCATGACCTTGAAGACCGAGGCGAACGTCCTTTTACTGGATGAGCCAACCAATGATATCGACGTCAACACGTTACGCGCCTTGGAAGAAGGAATTCAGAATTTCGCGGGTTGTGCCGTAGTTATTTCCCACGACCGTTGGTTCCTCGATCGAATTTGTACACACATCTTGGCGTTTGAAGGCAATTCTGAAGTGTATTGGTTTGAAGGATCGTATAGCGAGTACGAAGAAGGTAAGAAAAAACGCTTGGGTGACTCAGGCCCAAAGCGCATCAAGTATAGAAAATTGGTGTAAGCGATGGATCCACTGCATGGAATAACACTCGAACGCATCGTCACTGAGCTTCAAGAAGAACTCGGCTGGGAACACTTGGGCTATTTGATTCCCATAAATTGTTTCAACAACGACCCAAGTGTAAAAAGCAGTTTGACCTTTTTACGCAAAACACCTTGGGCACGACAAAAAGTCGAAGAACTCTACATTGAACGCATTGTTGAGTTTAAAAAGAAGAAAGAAAACTAACGGATTTAAAGAAAATAAAATGAGCAACGAAGTACGTCACTTGGAACCTAAAGCATTGTGGAATCATTTCGCAGATTTAAATGCTGTTCCTCGTCCATCAAAAAAAGAAGAACGTGTGATTGAATTCATGATGAATTTTGGTCGATCACTTGGACTTGACACAAAAATGGATGCCATCCAAAACGTGATCATCAAGAAGCCAGCGACGGCGGGAATGGAAAACCGAGAAACGCTCATCT
>CANGIC010000157.1 GCA_947453795.1 Flavobacteriales bacterium | reverse complement strand
TGGTGTACGGCCGATATTGGCTGGGTGACAGGACACTCTTATATTGTGTATGGCCCGCTTATTACTGGTGCGACTACGGTGATGTTCGAAGGAATTCCAACCTATCCCGATGCTGGACGTTTCTGGCAAATCATTGACAAGTATGGTGTAAATCAGTTCTTGACCGCACCAACAGCGATTCGTTCCCTCATGGCCTTTGGTGAAGAGCACGTGATGAGTTACGACCTACATTCCTTGAAAGTACTCGGTAGCGTAGGTGAGCCCATCAATGAGGAAGCGTGGAACTGGTATTATGTCCACGTCGGGAAAGAGCGCTGCGCCATTGTCGATACCTTTTGGCAAACAGAAACAGGTGGCGTGATGCTCTCTGGTTTGGGGAATATTTCACCGATGAAACCAACATTTGCAGGATATCCTTTACCCGGCATTCAACCTGTTTTACTCAATCAAGAAGGAAAAGAAATTGAAGAAAGTGATACGGAGGGTTATCTCTGCTTTAAAGCGCCTTGGCCATCTATTCTTCGAACAACTTATGGTGACCATGAACGCTGCCGACAAACCTATTTTGCCTACTACGATGGCTACTATTTTACGGGGGACGGGGCACGCCGCGATGCCGACGGCATGTACCGATTGATTGGCCGTGTGGACGATGTGATCAATGTTTCTGGTCACCGCTTTGGCACGGCAGAAATTGAAAATGCCATCAATACCAACACGAAAGTGATTGAATCTGCTGTTGTCGGTTACCCGCATCCCATCAAAGGTCAATCAATTTATGCCTACATTATTCTCGACGATTCGGACAGTAATCATCCATTGGTTCGCGCTGAAATCGTTGAAACCGTAGCAGCAGAAATTGGAAAAATCGCCATCCCTGAAAAGATTCAATTCGTGAGCGGACTTCCAAAAACGCGGTCTGGGAAAATCATGCGGCGCATCCTACGGAAAATAGCCGAAGGAGATGTCAGCAATCTTGGAGACACTACTACCCTACTAGATCCATTGGTGGTCGAAGAAATCGTTAAAAACGCCTTATAAACATGAAATTCTCTTTGTCATTTGTTCGCCTGCAATGGGCCACGCTCATTTTAATTTACTTGGTTGTCATCGCTGGAAGTTTTGTGCGCATCACAGGAAGTGGGATGGGTTGTCCCGATTGGCCAAAGTGTTTTGGACAGTGGATTCCTCCAACCGATGAAGCGGCCTTGCCGAAGGATTATAAGCAAGTATTTTTCGAAAAGCGCGAAAAAAAAATCATTAAGTTTTGTAAGTTTCTTCGTGGAATTGGAATGGAAAGTACCGCGAAAAAGATTGAGAAAGACACCTCTCTTGAAAAAGGTGAAGACGACTTCAACGCACGAAAAACCTGGACAGAATACATCAATCGCTTGGTCGGATTCTTGGCTGGCGATGCGATGTTGATCAGTTTCGTATGGATCTTGATGCGATACAGAAAGCGAAAAATCGTAGTGATCAGCACCGTGAATTTGGTCTTGATGGCGATTCAAGCGTGGTTTGGATCCATCGTTGTTGCCTCTAACTTGGTTCCTTGGACAATTACGGTGCACATGTTCCTTGCACTCGTCATCATTGCCTTGCAAATCTACCTCATCCGTCAAATCAGCGACAAACAGAAAGGCCACATTCAACTCAGCAAACTCATGCGTGCTATCGCTGCGATTGCATTAGCGATTACCTTTTACCAAATGTTCTTGGGAACGCAAGTGCGCGAATACATCGATGAGTTGACCAAGATGGGCTTTGGTCGCGAAAGCTGGACCGACAAACTTGGGGTGTCCTTCTTGATCCACCGCAGTTTCTCCTGGCTTGTGCTTGGGTTAATTGTTTTCATGGCGTGGAAAAATGAACAGGGCGAAAAACGCTGGATGATCCGCAGTATCTTTCTTGTTTTAGCCCTTGAATTGACCTCTGGTGTATTATTGGCTTACGCGAACATGCCTGGTTTAGTTCGGACGAGCCATTTGCTCTTTGCTTCTGTGCTATTTGGGATTCTCTTCATGTTGGTCTTGCGCATGAAACGAATTGAGGGATAATGAGAGCGCTATTTTTTCTGTTTAGTTTGGTCGTTTGTATTCCATTAGTAGCTCAAGAGACCATTCCCTTGGTTCTTGGCGAACAACGCACCATGGCTTCCAAGTTTTTGAATGAGGAGCGCACGATCAATATCTATCTTCCCGAAGATTATCAGGAAAACGACACTGCACATTACCCTGTTATTTACATTCTTGATGGGGGAATGGAAGAAGATTTCATTCATTTGGTCGGTTTGGTGCGTTTCAATACCCAGCCCTGGATTGCCCGTTTTCCGCGTTCGATTGTTGTTGGTATCGAAAACACAAAACGTCGTAGGGATTTCACCTTTGAAGTAGGTTCCCTTGATTTCTTGAAGGAAATGGAAATACCGAAGGAGCAATTCATTGAATACGGTGGATCGGAAAACTACATTTCATTTTTGGAGCACGAATTACAAAAGAACATTGATTCATTGTACCGCACTTCAGGCGAAAACACCGTCATCGGAGAATCACTAGGCGGACTGCTTGCGACAGAAATTCTCCTCGAGCACACCACGCTTTTTTCACATTACATCATTTCAAGTCCGAGCTTGTGGTGGGGAAATGAATCCTTGCTTGAAACAGCACTGCACAGTTCACTCGAATCAGTAACTGTTTACATTGGTGCGTGTCAGAAAAAGGAGGAGCCAAGAATGTACATGGATGCCAAGAAGTTAGCAAAGATCCTTCAGAAAAAGAGTGCTTCATCGAGCAAAATCTATTTTGATTATATGCCCGAGGAGTTGCATTCCACGGTACTTCATCAGGCCGTTTACAATGGGTTTAAAATGTTTTATCCGTTGAAATAACTAAAGATTTCTCTCAAGTTCATTTATTCATTTTGACTAAAACTTAAGTGCTAGTTATCAATAGGTTGTGTTGAAAACAATCCAGTTTTTTACTTTGAATTCAAAAAAAATATTTTGTAATTCACTTTGTTAAACCTAAAAACTACTGTACTTATGGAAAAGAATTTGCCTTTTATTGAATTCGGGATTACGGACAAAAACTACAACAATCGAGTTTTGCCCTTCCTAGGAAATGTTGACAATGGAGATTTATTTAAATGGTATGTTGTCAACATTTGGAGACTTTTATCCTACGCTTTATTGATTGGAGGAATCGCGATTACCTTCGCCGAATTATTTGGTGATTCCGGATTTATTAAACAAAATTTACAAAATGAGGCCTTGTCTGGCGGAAAAAAAGCTGGGGCTGGCATCGGACTTGTCATCGGTTTTGTGCTAAGTATTGTTGCTGCATGGTTCATGTATAGTGTGACAAAGAAAAGAACAGATCAATTAAAAGAGGAGGCGTATTCAGGTTTGCTACATTACATTTTTTGTGTAGTGATCCCTCGACAAATCACTTTAATTGGAGAATTGGCTTTTATCATAGTGTTGTACATTGGTCTTATGATGTTGGTAGCTACGCTAGTAGGTTCTGCGGCCTATGCTCCTTTAATGTCGCTTGGAGAAGCGTTGACTAGTACGCCTGGAGTCGATGCTCTAGGTGGGTTGCTGCCGAATGCTATTGTAGGTGACTATGATAATTTCGATGTCAATATTCAAATGGCCCTCACTGGAATTATTGCATCCGTTTTGGTGCTTATTGCCTACTACATTTACCGTGAAGTATATAACTACGCTATTCGCATTGTAACTGCATTGATCCATTTCATTCCAAAATTTGCCATTCCATTGGCTATACGCAATCGTACTGAAAATTAATCCCTTTCATACACCAAATGAAGCCCTCTTCGGAGGGCTTTTTTTATGTCTATATTTGTCGCTTGGAGAAAGTAATCACCATCTGTAACCTTTTTCTCCACATGAATTTATCTTTGTCATGAAGCAACTCATTACATTCTCTTTTCTTGTGCTTTTATCTACTTCCTTCGGACAATCCGAAGCGAAAATTGCACAAATACTTTCGACACCTCACAGCACTACGCAGCGTATTTCATGCGAGAATTCGCTCACCACGACCTTGCTGCCTTGTAGTTTCTCTGAAAGTAAATTTGACATTCAAGCTGTGAAAAGTGCACTGGAAAACATGTCGGTGGTAAAAATATATTATGTCAACACGACCTTTCGAAGCAATGAAAATTTCAATCAGCATTCACTTGATGTTCAACGATTGAAATGGCTCAACACGCAGTTTCCTGAGTTTCTTGCAGACCCAATCATCGAATGGGAGGTTGTCGAACAAACGGGCTGCAACACTTCCGAAGAAGGCGTTACGTTTTTCCATGGATTCATTCTCGTTCATCGTCCAGCCCTTACGGTGAAAAACCGACAAGATGAAATTGATGCTTTGCTTTCGTTCATTGAAAATCCCGAAGTCGAGTTCAAAGAACCTGAACTTGACCCCATCGCTCGAACCGTCAACCGTCCGACAAAAGGAAATTCAACCGTATCCAATATCAATACAGTTCAAAAAACATCTGCGGCCAATTTCAGCGATGGTGATTATGCCCTTTTTCAACATTTTCAATACACATTAAAGAATTCACCGGGGGTCAATCGTAACCGATTGGATGTGTGGGTTAAAGTGACCTTCACGGTATCTGAAACTGGAGAAATTGGTGATCTCACATTTCTAGAAAATTATCCCGAAAGCAATATTGACCGCGTGCAAAATGCGATTCGTTCCATGCCGAAATGGAATCCTGCCTATGAAAATGGACAGCCCGTTCCATCGACGGTTCGCCTTGATATTCGCGATTCCTATTCAACAGCCGTGAATGGCTTGTACCTGCGGAACGGTGTTCGCCCTGAATTTAGCGAAGAGGAACTTGGTGGAATTACAACATCTGCGGATACTGATCGTGCAGAAGTTCAAAACACTATTCGTCTTTCAGGCGTATACTCAGGTTTAGAAAAGCTAGATTCCACCAAACGGTATGCTCTTGTGATGGATGTGACTGGCAGTATGGGAAGTAGCGTTGCGGCAACACTTTCCTGGATCAAGAAAAACCATACATCACATCCATTTACCAGTTTTACCTTTTTCAACGATGGCAACAATGCCAATTCAAAACCAATTGGAAAAACGGGGGGAATTTACACAACATATTCCGTAAAAGAGATCAATTCACTGATTGTAACCGCCATGCAGAACGGATCTGGAGGTCCCGAAATTTCTGAAAATGATATGGAAGCTGTTTTGAAAGCCATCGAAATAGATAGCACCGCTTCCGATATCCTACTGATCGGTGACAATTACTCAAACATTCGAGACATTCGGTTGATGGATGAGATTACGAAGCCAGTGCATGTGTTACTTTGTGCTGCGCCTACAACCCTAAGAACTGAATACCTAGACCTTGTCATCCAGACGGGTGGAAAGCTCTATTTGAATGGGGGAATCATTGATCTTTTGAAAACGATGGATGGTGAAACGATTGTTATTCAGGGGTATAACTATTCATATAACGGAAGAAAATTTCGATTGATAGAGAAGAAGTAGGAAAACATTTTTGCGCTAGCAATGCATTCCATTTACCGCAGAGGCACAGAGAAGGAAGGTGAAAATACCTGTTTAGTGTTTTCAAATGAACATTTAACGAAACTAAAACCTCTGGGGTGAACTATAGTTGAACTTTTTCTTTTTACCGCAGAGGCACAGAGAATTAAAGTGTTGCATTTATTTGAAATGCTTTCAGCCAGAGAAATCAAAAACTCTGCGTCCTCTATGGATCTGTGGTTGGCTATTAGCTTATATTTTATTAATATTCCAAATTAATTTATTCCTTTTTACCGCAGAGGCACAGAGAAGGAAGGTGAAAAATACCTGTTTAGTGTTTTCAAATGAACATTTAACGAAGCTAAAACCTCTGGGGTGAACTATAGTTGAACTTTTTCCTTTTACCGCAGAGTCACGGA
>CANGIC010000156.1 GCA_947453795.1 Flavobacteriales bacterium | reverse complement strand
TCACGTGACACGAGTATAACGGTAAGTCAGCCCGACCCTTTGGCACTTGAATCGAGTCAAGCAGAGGTACTTTGCGCCGCTGGAAGCAATGGTTCAATTGCCTTGAATTTAGCAGGTGGAACGGATCCATACAGCTACGACTGGAGCAATGGTTCGACAGAAAGTCAATTGACTGGACTTTCGGCCGGCACCTATTCCGCAGTGATCACCGATGTTCACGGGTGTGTCCTTTCATTTGAAACCACACTAACAGAGCCAGATACTCTCGCTTTATCCTCAACCATAGAAGATGCAGCGTGCAATGCGACGAATGGTGCCATTCTCATTGACGTAACTGGAGGAACAGCACCCTACAATTACCAATGGTCGGAAGGTAGCGCAACGGTCAACCTCATCAATGTTCCGCATGGTGTCTATAGCTTAGAAGTCACGGACATGAATGGCTGCAGCGTTTATTTCGAAGATACCATTCAGAGTTTTAATAACCTCAATGCGTATTCTGTCATCAACAACGCCTCCTGTTTTGGAGACAGCAATGGTGAAATCGATGTGTTTGTGCGCACAGGAAGTGGGCCTTTCACCTTCGAATGGTCAGATGGCAACGCAGGAGCGATCAATGACAGTCTTGCAGCTGGCGATTACAGCGTATTGATTACAGATCTCTATGGATGTCAAGCTATCGTCACCGCGAGCATCACCCAACCCGATTCCATGACTTTGTACCTCGGAAGCCCAATGTTTACTGGGGGATACAATATCAGTTCAACCGGTGGTAATGATGGTAGCATCTTAGCGACAGTGAATGGAGGTACTTCACCTTACGCCTACCTTTGGTCGAATGGTGAAAGTACACCAAGCATTCACGACCTCAACGAGGGGATTTATTCGGTGATTGTTACCGATGAAAATGGCTGTCCGATTTACGGCACGATACGACTCAGTGCGCCGAGCATTTTAGAAATGCCGAATGGCTTCTCGCCGAATGGTGACTCCGACAATGAATACTTTGTGATTCATGGGCTCGATGCCTACCCAGAAAACCATTTTACGGTGTACAACAGATGGGGAAACATTGTGTATGAAAAATCCAATTATGAAAACGAATGGCATGGTGTCAACAACACGGGAGAGGTACTTCCTGACGGCACCTACTTTGTGATCCTCACGGTAAACAAGGGCGGTGAAGAAAAAGCACTGTCTGGCTATGTCGACATGCGACGCGCGCATTGATTTCACGATAAATAAATTAAACGAAAATGAAAAAAATTAGTCAACTCATCGGCGCGCTAGGTATTGTCCTAGCCGCCCATGGCCAACAAGACCCCATGCTCAGTCAGTATATGTTCAACGGCCTCTTCTTGAATCCCGCCTATGCTGGTTCACACGATTACTGGACATCCACCCTCACCTACCGGAACCAATGGATAGGACTTGATGGTGCACCTCAAACCGTTGTCGCGGCTGCCGATGGGCGCATCACCTCAAAGAATATGGGACTCGGTGTTATCCTGATGCACGACCGCATCGGTGTGACCAAGCAAAATACAGCCATGGTCAATTACTCCTATCAGATTAAAACAGGAGCAACGTCTAAAATTGCGTTGGGCATCAGTGGAGGACTTTCACAATTCAGTGCTGACCTTACGAATTTAACGATCTGGGATCAGGACAATGTGTTCAACAATAACCTCACAGGCCGCGTGATTCCGCGCGTTGGTGTTGGCGTCTATTATTACGCAAAAAAATACTACGCCGGGATTTCCATTCCTACGCTTGTAGCCTTTCAGAAAGGAAAAAGTTTCAACTTCGACATCAATCAAACCACCTTTCTCCGTCGACACTTTCTCTTTACTGCGGGCTACATTTTTTCAGTCGCCAAGGATGTTAAAATTCGTCCCTCTATTTTACTCAAATACGTTAAAAACGCTCCTTTAGAAGCCGATTTAAACTTAAGCACCGTATACAAAGACATGGTATGGTTGAGTTTCTCCTACCGCACGGGCGATGCCTTGGCAGTCATTGCAGAATACCAAACCAATGCGCATTTCCGGGTTGGTTATGCCTATGACTTCACCTTTAGCACCCTCCGTAAATATTCCAGCGGATCGCATGAAATCATGATTGGATACGACTTTGGGAAGAACCTGGTTAAAGTGAAAACACCCCGATATTTTTAATTTTTTAGACCATGAAAACCACATTATTCTACATCAGCATTGGGATCTTCACCCTCTTTTTTACTGGCTCTTGCATGAACTATCACGTGCAAAAAGGGGATATTTCCTATAACAATTTGGCCTATGCGGATGCCATTCACCACTTTGAAAAAGCATACAGAAAGGGTTTTGATCCCGAGGTTGCATTAAAATTGGCCGACTCCTACTTTAAAGTGGGAAAAATTGATTCCGCTGAAGTTTTGTATAATCGAACCATCGAAAATGGCAACAGGCAACCAAGCGTGCTTTTCAACTACAGCAAAGTACTCATGGCCAATGGAAAACATGCCATCGCCGCAGTATATCTGCGCGAATACCTCATCGCCCACCCCAAGGATGCCGTTGCACGGATGATGCTCACCGCGTGTAATTCATTGATCCAGCGCTTCCGTGATACCACCCTTTACACCTTAACACCCATTCAAAACGATGAGTTTGTCAATGCCTTCAGCATTATGGAATACCAAAATGGTGTTGTGTTTACGGCGGATAAAAAAGTCTTTTTCGGAAGAAAAATAGCCGCTTGGACAGGTAATTCCTACCTCGATTTGTACGCGATGAACAAAGATGTCAACGGAAACTGGATGTCACCAGAGCTGCTCAAAGGAGACATCAACGGACGATTCCATGAGGGTCCTGCTACCTTCACCGCAGATGGAAAAACGGTCTACTTCACCCGAAGCAACTACCTCAAGCGCCGCATGGATGTGAATGCCGAAAATGAAAATAACCTAAAAATTTTCCAAGCCACCTTAATCGATGGAGAATGGAAAAATCTGGTCGAATTCCCCTACAACAGCGATGATTACTCGTGTGGTCATCCCACTTTGTCGGCCGACAACAAAACCCTATATTTCATTTCAGACATGCCCGGCGGCGAAGGCGGTACAGATATTTATGCCAGCCAATTGGAAGATGGCGTGTGGTCAACCCCCATCAATCTGGGGCGAACGATCAATACCTCCGGCAATGAGATGTTCCCCTTCATTCACGACGATGGCGCCCTGTATTTTTCTTCAGACGCGCACAACTCCATGGGTGGACTTGATGTTTTCATCACCTATTTCAATGGAAAACGGTGGATGCAACCCGAGAACTTGAATTATCCACTCAACTCTCCGAAGGATGATTTTGGATTTTCACTCAACCGCGACAACCACACTGGTTTTGTTTCCTCTTCACGCAACGAAGCAGATCAAATGTTCGCTTTCGAAAAACACCCACCTAAGTTCAATCTGATTGGGACCGCACGTTATAAAGGAACGATTAATCCCGTTGAAGGCGTTATTGTTGAAATTACCAATGTCAAAACAGGGGAAATTGAAACCGTAATGAGCGATGCCAATGGGAACTTCAAAATCAAACTTCAACCCGATATGGAATACGATTTATTCTGTACAAAAATGGGTTGTTTCTCACGCACCGATAAAATCAGCACCCTCGGGCTCAAGTATTCCGAAGATTTTTATGCGAACTATGAGGTCGAGCCAATTGTCATTGACAAACCGATTGTCTTGGATAATATTTACTACGATTTCGACAAATGGGAAATTCGTCCAGATGCGGCTTTGGAGCTAGATAAACTCGTTCAATTGCTCATCGACAACCCTAAAATTGACATTGAAATGGGTTCACACACCGATGCGCGCGGAAGCGATCAATACAACACCGTACTTTCAGACAAACGGGCACATGCTGCTGTACAATACCTCATTTCAAAAGGCATTGATTCGGCGCGGCTCACCTACCATGGGTATGGTGAAACAGTGCCTGTGAATGGCTGTATAAATGATGTGGAATGTACCGAAGAAATGTACCAACAAAACAGGCGTACGGAGTTTAAAGTAAAGCGAATCAACAATTAAGAAATGAACCCCGGCACCGTCCGGGGTTTTCTTTTTGTCGTATCTTTCGGCCACAAACCGAGCCATGCGTTTTTTTAAGTGCCTCTACTTCTGCCTACTTCTTGCAACCTGCCACTTATCAATGGCACAAGAAGTCATTGCAACAGCTGGGATGTATGGCATCCATTCGTCGGGTTCACTTTCCATTACCATTGGCGAGGTGATTACCGAAACAGAAATGAACGGTAGCGGAACATTTACTCAAGGATTTCAACAGAACTATGAATCCATCCTTGCCCTTTCGGAAGTAAACGAACCCATTTTTCAACTCTATCCGAACCCCTTTTCGACTCATTTTTTCTTGGAGGGAGACATTGGGAACGATGTTACCGTTTTCATCTACGATGTCGCATTTAGATTGATTGAAAAAAAATCCGTAAACAACTGTCATGCTTGCCAAATAGACGTCAGTGCTAACGCTAGTTCTGAATACTTTATTTACCTGTCACTGCCCGATCAACTCCCCCGGTTTATCGGAAAACTAATCCACACGATCCCATGAAATTGCGCCACTATTCCGGGTTGATTTTTACCCTGTTTTTCATCGCTTCAATGAGTTATGCTCAAGTTCCACAGCGCTTTAAATACCAATCCATAGCCAGAAACACCGCCGGTATTGTGCTCGCCAATTCGGCGGTTGGTATTCGCATCAGCATACACGAAGGGACACCCAATGGCACGGTTGTCTTTCAAGAAACACACAGCAGCACAACCAACGAATTTGGACTCTTCACTCTTTCCATCGGCGGTGGAACACCCCTTATTGGTGCGATAAATAGTGTAGATTGGGCCAATGGATCAAAGTTCATCGAAGTGGAAGGCGATCTTTCGGGTGGAAGCAATTACAGTAGTTTCGGAACGACAGAACTCTTGAGTGTGCCTTACGCCCTTCATGCGGGCACATCAGGCACGCCACTTTTACCCAATGGAACACAAGTTGGAAATACCACGTTTTGGAATGGCAATGAATGGGTGGTTGACAATTACAATCTTTTTAATGCAGGCAGTGCTATTGGAATCGGCACCAGTAATCCGCTTCAAAAATTGGACATCAATGGGAACATGAATCTTCCACTGGACAGCAGTTACATGATCAACAACAAGAAAATACTTTGGGCAAGAGGCACAGGCAACATGATTGTCGGGAACAATGCCGGTGCCGCATTGAGCATTGGTGTGAACAACTCATTTTTTGGGTTTAATGCGGGATTGAACAACAGTGTCGGCTCACAAAACACCTTCATCGGCACCGAAACGGGAGTAGCAAATTTAGATGGAATGATGAACTCCTTTGTGGGCCGTCGCGCTGGATTAGCAAATACAAGCGGGAGTGAAAATACATTTCTTGGAGCATATGCAGGGCAATCAACAACTGAAGGAATGCACAATACCTTTTCAGGTGTAACCACAGGCAATTCAAATACCTTGGGTTCCGAAAATGCCTTTTATGGTGCACATGCAGGATACTTCAGCACCCTTGGAAACAACAATACCTTCATTGGAAATTTTGCTGGTCAATTTAACTCCACAGGAAGTTACAATACCTATTTAGGATTTGGAGCAGATGCGATTACAGGATCTATCAGTAATGCAACCGCCATAGGTTATGGTGCGATCGTATCTGGCAATAACAGTGTACAAATTGGAAACACTGCAGTCACAGTTATTGGTGGCCCAGTGAGTTGGAGTACGCTGTCCGACAAACGCATGAAAGACAATGTTCGTCCCTTGAACGCGGGATTGAATTTTATTTTGGAATTGAAACCTGTGACTTATACCTACACAACTTCTGGACAGGAAGGCATTCGCTATTCTGGCCTTTTGGCGCAAGACGTAGAGAAAATAATGGAGAAGATGGACCTCGATTTTAGTGGTATAGTCAAACCAAAAAACGAAGATGACCACTATTCCATTCGCTATGCTGAATTTGTTCT
>CANGIC010000155.1 GCA_947453795.1 Flavobacteriales bacterium | reverse complement strand
GAAGTGTTTTAATTTGGTCCATCTGCAACTCGATTTGACCAATTTTCGTTGAATTGACATTTTCTCCCTTCTTGGCATTGACCTGAACTTCTTGAAGCTCTTGCAGGGAAGTACCCAATTCTACATCGAGTTTTACATCACTGCTGAGGTTGATTTCCTTTATTTCAGTATCCAACCCTGTAGCGCGAAATTCAATGAGATAAGTTCCAGCTGGGACAGTAAGTGAGTAGAACCCATAGGTGTTCGTGATGGCGCCTTTAGAAATGGATGGTATATAAATCTTGGCACCAATCATCGCCTCTCCGCTTCTTCCATCTGTAATGTACCCACTAATCGTTTGATTTTGCTGCGCAAACGATACGGCCGATAGCAGAGTAAACAATAGAAAGGAAAGGAAAATCTTCATTTTTGAAGGGGCTTTTTTAATGCTGTGCAAAGTAACAACAACTTGTTGCATTATTGGTTTGTTTTGGTCGAATTTTTCTATGGATTTTGTGGAGGTCTCCTTACAAAACTTTGGATTATCGTCTCTAATAATTCCGTAAATTTGTCGCGCATTGTGCTTTAATATATTCGCATGAAAATCTCATACAACTGGATCAAAAAATACATCAACACGGAACTTAGTCCGGAAGAAATTGGCAAAATTTTAACCGAAACGGGTCTTGAAGTGGAAGGAATTGAGCGTCTTGAATCCGTGAAAGGTGGATTAGAAGGGGTGCTTGTTGGTGAAGTATTGACATGTGAAAAACATCCCGATGCCGACCGATTGAAGGTGACAACCGTTTCTGTCGGCGGTGAACCCTTGCAGATTGTTTGTGGTGCTGCCAATGTTGCGGTCGGACAAAAGGTAGCTGTGGCAACCCTTGGAACAACACTTTATCCTTCATCGGGTGAGCCCATTAAAATGAAACTTTCGAAAATTCGAGGGGTTGAATCTCAGGGTATGTTGTGCGCGGAAGACGAGCTTGGACTTGGCAACTCGCACGACGGTATTTTGGTGTTGAATGCATCACTTGAGGTGGGAACACCTGTTGCGCATGTGTTTGAATTGGAGGATGATTACCAATTGGAAATTGGATTGACACCGAATCGTGCGGATGCCATGGGACACATCGGTGTGGCACGCGACCTCATGGCCTACCTCAATTTTCACCACAAGTCAGCTACAACGCTAAATTGGCCTTCAGTTTCTGACTTTAAAGTGGCGACCAACGATACGAAAATAACTGTATCCGTGGCCGATTCGGTACTTTGTCCGCGCTATACAGGAACAGTCATTAAGAATGTTAAAGTGGAGGCATCACCTGCTTGGTTGCAAAAGCGACTGCGTTCGGTTGGTCTCTCTCCCATTAATAATGTGGTGGATGTCACCAATTTCGTCATGCGCGAGTTGGGAACTCCCTTGCATGCGTTTGATGTTGCTGCCCTGAATGGAAGGATCGAGGTGAAATGTGCGAAGGCAGGTGAGAAGTTTACCACCTTGGATGGAGTAGAACGAAGCTTGGATGATGAACAATTGATGATCACCAATGGCAATGATCATTTGTGCATCGCTGGAGTTTTTGGCGGTCAAACTTCGGGCATTACCGAAAAAACGACCTCCGTATTTCTTGAATCGGCCTATTTCAATCCTGTATCTGTTCGAAAAACCGCACGTTTTCATGGTTTAAATACCGATGCAAGTTTCCGCTTCGAACGTGGTGTAGATCCAGCATTGACCATATATGCATTGAAACGCGCGGCTTTACTCATCATGGAGGTTGCCGGTGGTTCTATCTCAATGGAGCCCTGCGATGTACATGCGGAGACGCCACAACCCGCAAAAATTGACTTTAGTTTTCGCCGATGCAACGCATTGATTGGAACAGAAATAGATCGTGAAGGGGTGAAACAAATCTTAGCATCCTTAGATATTCATGTCATTGCTGAAGATGGAGATACAGCAACGCTGGAAGTGCCTGCTTACCGAGTTGATGTACAGCGTGAAGTAGATGTCATCGAAGAGGTGCTGCGTATTTACGGTTTCAATAATGTGCCACTGCCCGAAAAATTGAATACATCCATCGGAACATCCCGCAAACCTGACCTCGACCACTATCGTTTTACGCTGTCCGAAATGCTCGTGGGCAAAGGATTTTTCGAGGTCATGAACAACTCATTGACCAGCTCAAACTATGTGTCAACACTTGGAAATGATGCATTGCGTGCAGAAAACAATGTGGAAATGTTGAATCCACTGAGTCAGGAGTTGGATGTGATGCGCCAAAGTATGTTGTTTGGTGTTTTAGAGGGAATTCGCCACAATCAAAATAGACAGCATCCAGATTTAAAATGCTTTGAGTTTGGAACAACTTACCATAAGTACGGTGATCGCTATGTCGAAAGCAAGCGTTTGATACTTGCACTTACGGGAAGAAAAACCGCTGAATCTTGGAACTCATCAGCTGATACGGTGAACTATTACACCTTGAAAGGGGCTGCTGAAAGCATTTTTGCGCGCTTGGGATTGCTCGGATTTTTGAAATCTTCCGAATGGAAATCATCGGTGCTCGAGGAAGGATCTGAATTGTCTTTGCTGAAAAGTAAGGTCGGACAAATCGGGTGGATTGGATCGGCAACGAAAAAGCATTTTGGCCTCAAACAAGATGTATTTGTGGCCGACCTCGATTGGGATGTGCTCATGGAACAAGTTAAAAACGTAAAGATGCGCTCCAATGAATTGCCTAAAACATTTGCAACGCGCCGTGATTTCTCATTGTTGTTGGACAAGTCGGTAAGCTTCGATCAAATTGAGCAAGCCGCCAAGTCATGCGATCGAAAAATTCTTCGTGAAGTTGGACTTTTTGATGTCTATGAAGGCAAAAACCTTGAACAAGGTAAAAAATCGTATGCGGTCTCTTTTGTATTTCAGGACGCCGAAAACACCTTGCGCGATGAGGCGGTTGATGCGGTGATGGACAAAATCAGAATAGAATTGGAATCAAAGTTGGGTGCCCAATTGCGCTCGTAATACGCTCTACCAATGGAATTCAAAGGATTGGTGATCACGGGTATCGGAACGGATGTAGGTAAAACGGTGGTCAGTGCAATTGTTGCTCAGGCCTTGGGTATGGACTATTGGAAACCAGTGCAAGCTGGAGATTTGGACAATAGTGATACGATGAAAGTCGCCCGTCTTACAGATGGAGTTAACTGCCTAGCCGAACGGTATCGATTAACGGTTCCTGCCTCCCCACACCAGGCGGCTAAACACGATGAACTTACGATTTCTCCCAATGATTTTCAGGTACCATCATTCGATCGTCCGCTTTTGATTGAAGGTGCCGGTGGCGTAATGGTTCCTTTCAACGACCAAGGGTTTGTTTTTGCCGATTTATTGCAATACTGGAAATTCCCCGTGATTGTTGTCTCTCGCCATTATTTAGGGAGCATCAATCATACCTTGTTGACCCTTGAGGTGCTCAAGTCAAGGAAAATAGACGTGGCTGGGATTGTTTTTGTAGGGGATGAAAACAGCGCTACAGAGTCGATTATTCATATGAAAACTGGGGTGAGGTTTCTTGCGCGAATTCCAATTGCTGATGAGGTGAATCAACATTTTATAAAAGAACAGGCGCAACGCATCGCACCGCACCTAAACGGGATTGTATCATGAGTGATTTACTTCAGCGCGATAGCCAATTTGTATGGCATCCGTTCACCCAAATGCAAACAGCGCCAGAACCGTTGCCCATCGTTCGGGCTAAAGATGCGGTCTTATATGCGGCAGATGGTCGCGAATACATCGATTGCAATTCTTCCTGGTGGGTGAATGTCCATGGTCATGGAAATGAACATATTGCAAAGGCAATCACCCAACAATTGGAAACCCTGGATCACATCATTTTTGCCGGTGTGACACATCCCGCAGCAGTAGAACTATCGGAGCGAATTGTGGACATCCTACCGGCCAATTTGACACGCGTTTTTTTCTCGGATGATGGATCAACAGCTGTGGAGGTCGCGTTAAAAATGGTGTTTCAATATTGGTTTAATCAAGACATTTCACGTCATCGCATGCTGGCTTTGGACGGTGCTTATCACGGTGATACTTTCGGCGCCATGTCCGTTGGTCAGCGCGATTATTTCAATGCGCCTTTTGAAAAGTTTTTCTTTGATGTCGATTTTTTGGATTTTCCAGTAGAATCGAATCACACGCACTTGCTTTCTCAGGCAGAAGTGCTGTTTTCAACGAATGAATTTGCAGCACTCATCGTCGAACCACTCGTACAAGGGTCAGCGGGGATGCGCATGTACTCCCCCACATTCTTGGACGCATTGACCACCTTAGCGCACAAACATGGCGTGTTGGTTATCTTCGACGAGGTAATGACCGGTTGGGGGCGGACAGGGACGCTTTTTGCGCTTGATCAGTGTGTCGAAAAACCGGATATCGTTTGCCTTTCTAAAGGTCTTACCGGAGGTGTTCTCCCGCTTGGATTGACCGTTGCAAGTGATGAAATTTATACGGCATTTTTGTCGGAGGAAAAAGTCAAAGCATTGCTGCACGGGCACTCATTCACCGGGAATCCACTCTGTTGCGCTGCTGCATTGGCCAATTTAGATCTATTCGCGCACCCAATGACCTTCGAAAACATGGCACGCATAGCGCATCAACATGCCCTATTTATTGGTGAATTAATGCCGCATTCTGGTGTAGTTGAAGCCCGACAACTGGGGACAATTTTAGCGATTGAACTAAAAGACCCCACTGACCGTGCTTATTTCTCAAACATTCGGGATGTGGCTTATGCCTTTTTCCTTGAGCGTGGATTGCTGATTCGTCCATGTGGAAATGTGGTTTTTTTAAATCCTCCGTATTGTACCAGCAATGCGCAATTGGATCAGGCGTATCAGGCCATTCATGATTTCATTGAAACACTTTCTATTCCGGATTAACATTTTTTTTGAGTGTTGAGCGATCAAAACCTGCTTTCATTCGTTATCACTTCGTAAATCCATAACTTATGATCAAGCCCTTCTCTCTCATTTTCGTCATTGGCACTTTATTTTCGTGCACGGCACAAACGAAACAAGTTCCTGGTGCTGCCCGGACTGAACCACGCGATACTACCCAAAAGTACAACACGCTGACAGCGCAAGAGGAAAAGGTGCTATTGGAAAAAGCAACGGATCGCGCCTTTACAGGTACTTACTTCGATAAAAAAGACAATGGATTGTACATTTGCCGCCGTTGCAACAATCCGCTCTATACCTCAGCGGATAAATTTGAGTCACATTGCGGATGGCCAAGTTTTGACGATGAAATTGACGGTTCAGTGATTCGTGTCCCTGATGCAGATGGCATGCGCACAGAAATAATTTGTGGCAATTGCCGAGGTCATTTGGGACATGTATTTACCGGAGAGGGCTTTACAGATAAAGATACCCGTCATTGTGTCAATACAAGTTCACTCAGATTCATTCCCATATCAGAAACCAAGAATTTGCCCCCTGTGATTAAATAAATGTGCTAATTTTGTGCAACTTAACTCAGAGCTGTGCGCATCGACGAACTATTTAAACAATTCGCTGACATTAAATTTCAAGCGGACAAATTACTCAAATCAGAGTGCGCTGATCATGATGCGGTCAAACGATTTGCCGTGTATGCTGAAGAAATTCGTCACTTTTTAATCGAGATGCAGTTGAGTGAGGAGTTATTGCTTTTGGTCAATGACATTCATAAAATCAATCCTGATGTTGAACCCAAGTGTTCCTTCGGAGTAAAGTTTCTTGGGGTGTTGACCTTTGGGATATCGAAAAGAAGATTCATTCAAAAGAAGCGTAAGGCGTATTTCCTGTTTCATGTTCGAAACACACGTGATCAATACATCTATCTGAATCTTTTATTGAAGGAGATGTAGAAGGGATTGCGAACTACGAACTACGAACTACGAGTTACGAGTTACGAGTTACGAGTTACGAATTGCGAGTTAGGGTATGTATCACTTCGGCAATTTAAGGAAGATGAACAGCAGTGTAATTCACACGCATTTGCGCAGCAATCAAATTCGCGCAGCGATCAAATTATAAATTTAGAATTTGTTGCCTTCGGCAATTTAAGGAAGATGAACAGCAGTGTAATTCACACACATTTGCGCAGCAATCAAATTCGCGTAGCGATCAAATTATAAATTTAGAATTTGTAGCCTTCGGCAATTTAAGGAAGATGAACAGCAGTG
>CANGIC010000154.1 GCA_947453795.1 Flavobacteriales bacterium | reverse complement strand
GAATTGAAAAAGCCGGGACGAGATCCGAGGAAAAAGGCGAAAGTGTTGGAATTCGATTCACGTATACGCACCATTGATGATTTAAAAGTGGGAATGGTCTTGCCTGGAATTGTGACCAATGTGACAGATTTCGGGGCCTTTGTAAATATCGGAATCAAAGAAAATGGCCTCATCCATAAATCAAATTTGGCCAGTACCTATGTCGATCAACCGTCGAAATTTATTGCCTTGCACGAGCATGTGGAAGTGCGTATATTGGAAATTGATGCGCAACGAAAACGCATCGGATTACAGCGCGTTATAGATTAAAATTAAAAAAAGAATGTACATTCGCAACGCATAGTCAAAAAGATGCGTCTATGTCACACTAAAACCAAACAAATGAAAAAAATACTATTCTCTTTGTCATTCATGTTCATGACAATCTTGGCATTCGCTCAGAATCCAATCATTACACAAAACACTTCAGGTCCAGCAGCTTGCGATGGAACAGCTACCATTGATTCAGCACTCGTTGCAACGAACGAAGTATGGATGGGCACAGGTATGGTGCTTCAACAAGGTGGAAACTCAATTTCAGGTTTGTGTGCAGGAACATATTCAGTGACATTCACAAATTCAGCCGGTAATACATCGACGTTTACGTTTACCATAGGTTCGGGAGTATTTAATCCTTGTGTGAACTTTTCAACGTCAGCAACCGCAACAGATGCTACAAGCGCAATGATGTGTGATGGTACAATGACAGTTACAGCAACAGGTGGTTCAGCGCCATACAGCTACACGTGGTCGAATGCAGTGACTACAGGGCCAGTATTGACGGGCTTATGTCCAGCAACATACACGGTTTGTGTAACGGATGTGAACGGATGTGTGAGCTGCAGTGATGCCGTTGTTGCAGATGCTTCAGCGCCAATTGACTCAATTCTTGTATTTACAAACAACAGCTTCCCGAATGGAACAATTGCAGATTCATTGAATACCTTCACCATTACGGATTGTGGATTTACTTATGCAGATGCAGATTCAGCAGCCATTACCAACTTTTACACGACAAGCGCAGATTCAATTGCTGCAGTGTGGACGATTTGGGGTAACGGAGGCGCTGTGATTGCGCAATACACCGTTTCTTATGGCATTACAAACCCGGTAAATGGTGGGATTTATGGTGCAACATTGATCTTGTTCTGTGGACAAAAATCAAATGGTGTAAATACAATTGTCATCAATGATCAAGTTCAATTCGGTCAAGCTGGAATCAATGACTTGAACACTTCAGGATTGGTCGTTGTAAATCCGTTTGGTGCATCTTTGAATGTTTCTTTCGGTCAAGAACTGAATGGAACAGCAACTTTGGTTGATATGGCAGGTCGCACAGTAAAAACGACAACACTTGAAAATTCAGTTTCCATGTCAATGAATACTGAAGCAGTTTTGTCTGGCACCTATTTCTTGGTGATCAATTCTTCAAAAGGATTGATGACTACGAAAGTGATAAAATAAATAATTCATCCGTATGAAAAGGGTCTGCTTCGGTAGGCCCTTTTTTTGTTTTTAATGGGTTCATGAACAAGGCGTTTTCAAGGAAATAATGGGCCTTTTGTCGAGAAGCCCTCTTTTGTGCCTACCTTTGCACCTCATTTCAGAATCTCCTTTTGTCAAACAAAATTATTTTCTGACAAAAATTATACATGAATTTTAACGAATTAAACATCATCCAGCCCATTCTCAAGGCAATTGAGGAAGAGGGCTACACTACACCTACACCCATTCAGGAACAAGCGATACCGAAAGTACTGAACGGACATGATTTACTCGGCTGTGCGCAGACGGGAACAGGAAAAACAGCCGCATTCTCTATTCCAATCCTTCAATTGATTGGTGCTCATGGGGAACAAACCGGAAAACGAAAAATTAAATCATTGATATTGACGCCAACACGTGAACTTGCGATTCAAATCGGGGAAAGCTTGCGTGCATATGGACGTCACATGAAACTACGAAGCACTGTCATCTTTGGTGGTGTAAATCAAAACCCACAAGTAAACCAACTTCAACAAGGAGTGGATATTCTTGTGGCTACGCCAGGTCGTTTGCTCGACTTGATGATGCAGGGATTCATTTCCTTGAAAGACCTAGAGATCTTTGTACTTGATGAAGCGGACCGTATGCTCGACATGGGATTCATTCACGATGTAAACAAGGTCATTCGTGCTTTGCCAGATAACCGACAAAACTTGTTTTTCTCGGCAACGATGGCGCCTGAAATTATGAAATTGGCAGCGTCTATTTTGCGTGATCCAATTAAAGTGGAGGTAACGCCAATTTCAACAACAGCTGAAATCATTGGTCAGTCTCTTTATTTTGTGGACAAGAACAACAAGCCAAATTTACTTTCTGATGTGTTGAACGAACAATCTGCAGATTCGGTATTGGTGTTTACACGCACGAAGCACGGTGCAGATCGTGTGGCAAAGCATCTCGTGAAAATCGGAATCAAAGCTGATGCAATCCATGGAAATAAATCACAGAACCACCGCCAACGCGCATTGAACAATTTTAAGGATCGTTCGATTCGTGTACTTGTCGCGACAGATATCGCTGCACGTGGAATTGATGTCGAGTTGATGGAATTGGTGATCAATTTTGAATTGCCAAACATTCCAGAAACGTATGTTCACCGAATTGGTCGAACAGGACGTGCTGGAAATACTGGGAATGCAATTTCTTTTTGCGATTTTGAGGAAAAGGCGTATTTGAAGGACATCGAAAAGTTGATCCATCAAAAGATCCCTGTTATTGAAAACCATCCGTATCCAATGGAGGTGTTTGAAATCATCAAGAAGGAACGCATAGTTCGACCGCCAAGAAATAAACCAAACGAAAAAAAATCAACGAAGCCAACAGCTGAGCAAAAGGTAGATTCCGCGAAGAAAAAGGGAAACAAGACTTGGTTCGGTAAGCGCGACAGGTATTAAGAAATAGGGGAGGAGTTGAGCGTTTTAATTTGAAATGCTCAACTCAATTTCCGAAAAATCATTCCTTCAGCGACCGTTAACGGCGACTCGCTATTGTTTAGATAAAGTGATCCTGTTCCCAAACCTTGGGGCAATGGGTTAGCGTATTCTCCCGCCAGCTGACAAATCACCTCCAAACCAATGTTCGATTCCAATGCTGAGGTCATCCACCATTGAATGTTTCGCTCTTCCGCTAAAGCAATCCATTCCTGTGTTCCTGAAATGCCCCCATGCAGACTTGGTTTCAGAATGATGTACTGCGGTTGAATGGTGTCCAATAGTTTGATCTTTTCCGACTTATCGTTTATGCCGATCAGTTCTTCGTCCAGCGCAATGGGTGTAGGGGACGATAAGCACAACTTTTTCATTGCTTCGGTATTCCCTGCTTTGATGGGTTGTTCAATGGAATGAATGTCTAAATTTGCCAATTTTTTTAGAACAACTGCAGCCGTACCTTCATCAAACGCGCCATTGGCATCGACACGCAAGGTAATTTCCTCTTTTGAATACTGCTTTCGAATCGACTGAAGCAATTCCAATTCAGTATCGAGATTCATCGCACCAATTTTCATCTTAATCGTGGTGAATCCAGCAGCAAGTTTTTGAGTGATTTGTTCAGCCATAAACGCCTCTGATCCCATCCAAATCAACCCGTTGATTGGAATTTTTTGCTGTCCGCGGGCAAAGGCATTGTCGAAATAGATCTGCTTCCCACCATTTTTTAAATCAAGTAAGGCAGATTCAATCCCGAATAGAATGGATGGATATGGTTGCAGAGCTTGGTAGATTTCATCATTCCATCCTTGTTCCAAACGCGACAGAAAATCGTTGATGGTCAGCTCAAATTCCTCCAAAGAAATATATTCAGGGGATAGGTCTTCAATAACGCTTATTTCGCCAATTCCTTCTGATACCCCATCTGAGATGCGCACAATCCAACTTTGCTTCTCCGTCATGACACCACGACTCGTTCCTGCCGGAACTTTGAAGTGAAGTGGGAAGTGTTGTAAAGTGATCTTCATTTATGAATTACGAATTATGAGTTACGAATTACGAGTTATGAGTTACGAGTTTGGTGGCTCCACCGCAGCGGACATGAGAGGTTCTCGATGCCACGAATTACGAATTACGAATATATGAGTACAAAAAACAAATGACTTCTTGAATGCAAATCTAACCAATTTCCATATCGCGCAGCGTCAAATTCTAAATTCCCGCAGGGATCAAATCCTGAATCGCGCAGCATCAAATTCCCGCAGGGATCAAATTCCCAATTCCCGAAGGGATCAAATGCTAAATCGCGCAGCGCCAAATTCCCCCAAGTATCAATCTACACAAGCAACCCAATCGCCGTTAGCAGCGCCAAAGCAAAGGTGGAAAGGGCAACTTTCTTCAATTCAGGATCAAAGTCTTTGGGATTCTTTGTTTGCATTACTTTTCGAACATGGATGATCAACACTACACCGGGTAGGAGTCCGATGAATGCCATCTCGTGGTGCAATTCACTCACATAGTAGAGGTGCAATCCCAAAGCGATAATGATCAGAAGTGTGTGGTAGAATTTAGCGAAATCGGCTCCCATCATCACAACTAAGGTGCGCTTGCCAGATTTGGCATCATTGACACGGTCGCGCATGTTGTTCAAGTTCAAAACTGCTGTACTCAGTAACCCAATAGTACTTGCAGGCATGAGTAAGGTCCAATCGATTGACTTGGCAAAGAGCGGATAAACACCCATGACACTCACTACGCCAAAAAAGAGATATACCATCAAATCACCCAAACCATTGTAGCCATAGGCCTTTTTGCCCACTGTATAAAGAATTGCCGCAGCAACACACGCAATGGCGAGGAAGATGTAAAAGAAGATCGTCGCTTGAGGCATCTCTTGGGTACCGAAATAAATGAGTATTCCAGCAGAAATGAAACTTAACACAGAAGTAAGGATCACTGCGTTTTTCATTTCCTTGGGAGAAATCACTCCAGATTGCACCGCTCTTGTCGGTCCTACACGCTGTGCGTTGTCCGTACCTTTTAAACTGTCCCCCAAATCATTGGCTAGATTCGATAAAATTTGAAACAAAAGGGTGGTCAGTAATGCGAACCCAAGCACAACATAGTTTTCAAATCCTTTGTAGAAGGCCAAGGCAGAACCAAGTATAATCCCCGCAATGGAAAGGGGTAAGGTCCGCAAGCGCAATGCATGAATCCATGCTTGTTTTTTAGTCATGCCACAAAGGTATTGTTTGTTTGCAATGAATGAAATTTATCCTGGTATTTGATTGTTCGAAGTGACTATGAAAATGCCTACCTTTAGGTACATGAAGGATAAAGCACATGCTGTTGATTTATGCACCATGCTTGGGATCGATTTCCCAGTAATCATGGCGCCGATGTTTTTGGTTTCAGATGAAA
Source organism: Flavobacteriales bacterium (assembly GCA_947453795.1). GTDB lineage: Bacteria > Bacteroidota > Bacteroidia > Flavobacteriales_D > Crocinitomicaceae > M0103. The sequence goes on along the minus strand of CANGIC010000154.1, from coordinate 826 downwards.
AAATGATCATCGAGGCAATCCGTTCCGGCATTACAGGAGCGATTCCTGCCCTCAATTACAAGTCAACAGATGAACTTCGTGCTGCGATTCGTTCCATTCGTGCGCAAGTATCCGGTCCTTTTGGAATAAATCTAATCGTCAATAAATCCAATTTTTACTATAAAGATCAACTCAGTGTTTGCTGTGAAGAAAAAGTAGATTTCATCATTACATCGCTAGGATCTCCGGAAGAGTCCATTCGCCTGGCGCATCAGCACGGTGTGAAAGTATTCTGTGATGTGGTGGACGTGAAATTCGCGCTGAAAGTTGAGTCACTTGGAGCCGATGCACTCATCGCAGTGAACAAAGAAGCAGGTGGACATGCCGGATCGATATCGTACCAAGAATTAATTCCAGCTTTGACATCCGCCTGTTCCATTCCTGTGATCTCAGCAGGTGGAGTAGGGTCCGGTCAGGAAATTAGGTCCATGATGGACTTGGGCGCTGCAGGAGTTTCCATGGGGAGTATTTTCATCGCATCCGAAGAAGCACCGGTTTCAAAGGAATACAAGGAAGCATGTGTGAACTACGGAGCAAAGGATATTGTCATGACTACAAAGCTGTCAGGCACACCGTGCACGGTCATCAATACCCCCTATGTTCAGAAAGTAGGAACAAGACAAAATTGGTTTGAGCGATTGTTGAATAGAAACAAGCGTTTGAAGAAATGGGTGAAGGCCCTGGTATTTGTGCGAGGAATGAAAAGTTTGCAGAAGGCCGCATTCAGTTCAACCTACAAAACCGTTTGGTGCGCAGGACCTTCGATTGAACATGTGACGTCTATTCG
>CANGIC010000153.1 GCA_947453795.1 Flavobacteriales bacterium | reverse complement strand
TAAAAGGATAAGATTTCCAACAAAAAAAAAGACCTCCCGAGGGAGGCCTTCAAATTGCAGTACCAATTTGATTATTTTTTCATGAATCCAAGGATAGAAGAAACCAATCCAAGTCCAGATCCAACCAAGAACAAGATCAATCCCATTCCTAATTTGAAAATTCCAGCACTTTCATTAATATCTCTAAACCATTTCATGGAGATCAACATCAATAGGGCAGACATCAATAATGTTCCAATGGAGAACAAATGTTTTTTGTTTGCTAGGAATGAACAAAGACCCATTAATCCTGCCAATACAATAATCATTTTTGCAACAGTTTGACTATCTTCATCAGGACTTTTCCATAATGAACCTAGGTCTTCCATCCCAGCCATTGGAGCATTTAATGAAATCATTGGCAAAAAAGTAGATACAATCACCAATAGTGCTGCACCCAATCCAAGCATTGTGTTTTTACGCATGTTGTTTAAGTTTAGTTTGCCCAAAGATATACAACCAAATAGAACTTCATTTTTAAGTTCAGGTTAATCTTCAGTGTTTTGTTGTTGAAAAGAGGTTTAATGTATTGTAAATGATAGGTTTGAAATTATTTTTTTGTGTAAAAGTTATCGATGCATAATCGATTCACCTGCCGAAAGAAAGTACTTTTTTAGTTGTGAAAAAGCGAAATATAGTGGGACCGATAAGCATTAACAGAATACCTTTCTTCAATGGTTAAACGGCCTTTTTCACCGATCTGTTTTCTCAATTCCGCATCCTCCAAAAGGCGAATGAGGCAAGATTCCCATTCCTCTGGGGTCTCGGCCAAAAAGCCATTGATGCCATCGTCGACAATCGACGTGTTTACGCCAACGGGTGACATCACGGCAACGATACCTAATGACATATACTGCAGCCCTTTGAACCCACATTTTCCTTCTGACCAGATGTCGTGACGCAAAGGCATGATACCAATCGTGAATTGGCGCAAGTCTTCAATTTCTGTCTCCTTGGTCCATTTTACAAAGTCAAATGAAGCCAAGTCAAATTTCGGATCTTCATTGGAAATGACACGAAAAATAAAGTCGTACTTTTCTTCTAATTTTTTCAATACCGGAATGATATCGACCAAATATTGACTTGTAGTATGTGTTCCTGTCCAGCCAATAATTGCCTTTTCACGATTGTGGTCTGTGCGCACATTATGGTGGTTTTCAGTGTCAATTGTCGTCGGAATGATTTTAACATTGGGGTTGAATTGCCGCGCATAACTGGCGAGGTATTCATTTCCTGCGGTAATTTGGTTCGCCCACTTGATGCAGTATTTTACTTTCCAGTAGGCCTTTAATCGGTGGAATTTGGCGTTCGTTTCACTGTAGTTAGGTAGCCAAATGGCATCGTCGAAATCATAGATGTATTTACGGCGGAATACCTTGGCAACGATCCATTCTAATATTGGCGGACCCACATGGGCCATTTCACGGTGGATGAAAATGTGATCGGCTTTGTGAAGTTTAAAAAGAAGGAAAAAGCGTCGAGCGAAACTTTTGAAAATCCCCAAGGCCTTTTTTATTGCATTTCCTTGGGTATAGAGTGTTCGCCAAGTCTTGTAGTCGTAAAAGGGATGTACTTCAACCTGAAATCCATTTGATTTTAAATCTTCGATGTACTGCTCAAAACGGAACCGCTGTGATGGGGCTTCTCCGTAGGGGTAGGGGACAAGAAAAAAGATCGTTCCAGGCATCAGTCAAAGGTAGTGATTCTAAAAGATGTTCGTGTGTTAAGATTCTTCAGGAATTAACGCTGTGTAGATGCTGAAATAGGTATTGACCCCATTTTCTAAGCCATAGAATTCTTGTGCTCCAATGATAGTTAGTTCTTTGTTGAAGTTGCTTATCGGAAAAGAAAACCCTTCGTAAGCTGATGGATTTGTTTCTTTCAAAACAGACCCGGCCTCGTACTTTTCAATCACCAGATCTGTATCTCCAACTCCTGCATTGCAGACAATGGGAATCCCCATCGCCATTAATTCTCCTTGTTTCGTAGGTGAAGATGCCTGTTTGGAGAAAGATGGACGAATGAAAAACACCGACAAATGAAATAAGCTAATGTACTTTGGTACTTCTTTATGAAGGCACGAGGTAATGATCAAGGACTCTTGTTCAATCTCCTTTTCGCTGGCTTTGGAATAAATCGTTTGAGGTGTCTCGCCGCTTACGATTAAAAATCTCCAAGATGCATCTTTGCTTCGGAGGGTTTTGAAAAAATCAAGCATTTCTGGCAACATATACCAGGTGCCTATCGAGCCGACGTAACCTAAAATTTTTGTGTTTTCGTCGATGCCGTGTTTTGTCCTTAACTCAGCAAGTTCGCTTTCAACGATTTTATTTCGATCGAATAAATTCAAATCAGCACAGCACGGAATAACATTGATCTTAGTTCCTGAAATGGCAAACTCCTTCTCAATGACTTCTTTCCCTTTGTGTGTCAAGGAAACGATGGCATCAGATTCGTTAAAAAAGCGTCCTTCTTTCTTTTTGAAATAGGAATAAACGGTTTTGAAAAGTGGATTTGACAATTTCCAGATGTCTCCTTCGACACGTTCATCGGCCCAAAAACCACGCATGTCAAACAAGAATTTTGTCCCGAAGCGATGTTTCATGCCCATCCCCACCAAGGCAGAGATATAACTGCGGCAGTGAACAATGTCAAATTGATGTGTTTTATGAAGTGAATGTGCTAACTTTTTCATGCGTTGCACATCGTAAATGGTAGAAAGTAGAGGTGGCTTTTTGGTATAGGAAAGCGGATGCCATTCGATGCCTGCATCGCTGCAAATTTGTCGAATGGTTGCTTCAAATTTTTCAAAACGCTCCTGTTTTTCAAAACTAATGAGATGAAACTGACATCCTTTCTTGGTTAGTCCAACAAGGTAGGGAAGTACTTGCGATTGACCGAGCGGATCAGTCATTCCGTCGTAGGAGATATAGAGGATTTTTCTCAAATCAAATCAAATTAGGCCTACATCCATTTGGAGTACCAAAGCTGAAACATCAGCATGTACCACAGTTTGGTGTCGAGTTCTTTCTTACCATTGTAAAAATCATCCTTCAAACGTTTGACAAACATCGGCTGAAAAATTCCTTGTTGAACGATGCGCGAGGAGGATAGCTGTTCCTCTACCAAATCCCTTAGATCAGTTTGCAGCCATTTGGCAATCGGCACGGCGAATCCCATTTTTGGTCGGTCGAGCAATGATTTTGGAATGTGCTGATGTACAATTTCTTTCAGAATGTACTTTTTAATGCCATCGCGGTATTTCATGTTATCAGGCAGTTGTGCTGCCCATTCGATCACGCGATGGTCTAAGAAAGGTTCACGGCCTTCCAAGCTCACGGTCATCGTCGCACGATCTACTTTTTGAAGAATGTCATCGGGCAAATAGGTCTGGTAATCAATGGCCATCATGTACGCCAAGGGGCTAAAGAAATCCGCTTGAAGTTCAGTGGACAAATAGTTTGTCGGCAAATGATTTGCCGGATTTAGCAAGACTAGAGCATTCATTTGGTCATCGGTATATTGCTGACTCAAACTCAACATGATTTGCTGTGAACTTGGGTTGCGCAGTATGCCTTTCAGTTTTTCATAGCGGTTGTGAAAGTTATACTTATTGCGCAATACAGGTATGCGTTCAGAAGGCACACGTTCCATAAGGGAAGCCATGGTTGTGCGGACAAATTTGGGCATTTGCTCCATCTTCTTGCCATAGCGCATCAAGTAGTCGTAGCGGTTATATCCCGCAAACACTTCATCACCTGCATCCGCACTCAGGGCAACAGTCACTTCTTTGCGCGCCATTTTACTCACCAAAGTGGTTGGAATGGCGCTGCTGTCCCCAAAAGGTTCGTCGTAATAAAAAGGGAGTTCGGCGATTAGTTCAACGGCTTCTTTTTCGGTGCAATCGATTTGTGTGTGATCGGTACCTAAATACTTCGCGACATCTGCGGCGTAGGGCGCTTCATTCAATCCAATATCTGGAACGCCAACGGTATAGGTTTTCAGTTTTTCGGTGCGGTCTTTTTGCAATAGTGCTGTGACGCATGCAGAGTCGTAACCACCACTTAAGAACACGCCAACGGGAACATCTGCCACCATGCGGTATTCACACGCCGATTGAAGAATCTTCTCCGTTTCTTTTATTGCTTCAGCTTCACTGATGTCCAATTTCGGTGTGTTATAGGCGTCATACACATTCCAATAACATGTTGGCTTTGGGATATACAGTGAATCATCCAACGTGAATTTTATGTAATGCCCGGGAGGAAGTTTGAATGCATTTTTGAAAATACAATGCGGCGAAGGTACATTCCCATATTGCATAAAGGCAGAAACCGCGTTTAAATCAATTTCCTTTTTAAAGGCAGGATGGACATGAAAGGATTTTAATTCCGAAGCAAACAAAAACAATCCGTCAGCATGGTAATAGAAGAATGGTTTAACACCAGCGCGATCTCGGGCGATAAATACCTTACCATTGCTCGTGTCTACTATAACGAAAGCAAACATCCCAATGAATTTGTCCAAACAAGATTCTCCCCAAGCGCTGAATGCATGAAGAATCATTTCGGTATCGGAATGTCCAACGAAAGCATGTCCTAATGCTTCGAGTTCCCGTTTAATTTCTTGATAATTGTAGATTTCACCGTTGAAAGTGATATGCAGGTTGCCAAAAGCCATCGGTTGGTGCCCTGTTTCCGAGAGATCAATAATCGCTAGTCTACGATGACCAAGACCGATGCTTGCGTTTTTGAAGGTCAGCATGGCCGTACCACTCCCATCAGGTCCTCGATGAAATTGCTGATCGGTCATTGCCCGAAGCACATCTGTATTCGACCTTTCTTTTAGATCAATGAAGCCAGCTATTCCACACATGCTACGAATGTAAGTACTTCTTGTGAAATTTAATGCCCTGCATTTTAAATCGTAACGCTTTTCATCTTGGCAGTTAAAGTATCTTTATGGACCTCAATCGATTGCAATGTCGCGAAATCGTATCATTTTTTTGTTAATTCTACTTGTCACGGCACTTGTCGTCGCGCTTAATTGGACGAATTCGCGGTCAAACAGTCTAAAGCAATCAAAAGATAAAGAGGAGTTTACGGTAGATACCATTCGTCCTGTTCTGTCCAAAGAATCGCGGGTCGTTGAATTTGAAGGAAGCATAAAGTCAATTGGGAAAATAAATGTTTCATTCACAGTCCCAGGTACTTTGTTGCCAGGGGACTTCGTATTGGAAGTGGGGAAAACATTTCGAGAAAATGACATCTTGTTCAAATTGGATATTTATACACTCTTCAAGGAAATTAGCGCAAAAAAGAAAGAGTTGAAGGTCCTTGCCGAACGATTACACCAGGAAAAAGTAATCGACTATGGTCCAGATTCGGAGATGTGGGATTCCTTTACAGCGGCCCTGCTTCCTACGAAACGACTTCCTGCTTGCCCTTCATTTATCAAAGAGTCAAAGAATAAGAAGGTACAAGAGTTCAATGACGCATATGATGAGGTGGAAAAGTTGGAGGCTGCGATCGAAGATTACTATTACTTCGCTCCGTTTTCCGGGACAGTTCTGGCAGTGAACAAAAAAGTTGGAGAGAAAGTCCTTTCTGAAGCGTGTGTCGCGCAAATTGCTCCTTTTCAAATTTATTTTGTTGAATTTAAAATCCCCAATGAAGATGCCTTTGTCCTTAAACGGAAAGATGAGGTGTCCATGATTCAAGGAAACAAGCAACTCAAAGGTCGAGTTGCAAAGATTACCCAGAAGGGCGATGGTCCCTTTTCCAAGGTTGAATGCAGCATTTCAAGTAAGGTCTCTACGATCGGTCAAAAGGTCAAGCTCCAGCTTCAGCGGAACTTAGTGTACTTTTTTGTCCCATATCATTTGGTGCGATCAAACGCCTTATGGATTTATCGCTCAGGAAGATCGATGAAAATCGAAGCGACAATTTTAGCATGGAAAAAAGATGCTGTGGCGATCAAAGAATTAAAACCAGGAGACCTCGTGCTCAGAAAGTCGCCTAAGTCAAGGACCATTTCGTGCAAATGAATCAATCCAATGAATGAAGTAAATCATTCAGTCTTGACCTTAACAGGGTTAATTCATTCAGCGCTTTTCCCTCGTTCATGCGAACGAAAAGATATTTCCAGCGGTAAGCCGTTTTAGAGAAAAATCGAATGTAGTAATAGGCGAACATCCCTGTAATCGGCATGGCACAAAAGTAAAGT
>CANGIC010000152.1 GCA_947453795.1 Flavobacteriales bacterium | reverse complement strand
GTGAAGCTGCACGTGTTGTTCGCTCGTTTCCAAATTGGATTCCAGGTGAGATGCCTTCCGGGAAAGTTAGAACGCGGGTGAGAGTGCCGATTAACTTTACGCTTCAATAGTGGGGTGGATTAAAAATTTGGTCCTGCGGAATTTGGTTGCTGCGCAAATTTGGTCCTGCGGAATTTGGTTGCTTCGCAAATTGTAGTGAACAACACTGTTGTCAATCTCCAAGAATAGCTGAAGGCATCAAATTGTGAAAGCAACAAATTATCTCACGAATCGTTTGCGGGTTTCTTTCTTTTTCTTATTTTTGACCTCAAATATTACATCATGAGCGTTTTTGGTATCGTACTTTTCCTAGTTATTGCCGGTATGGCATTTTGGATGTTGTTGTTCCTTCTCGGATTTATTGTTCCGTTTTGGATCACATTGGGTGTTTTCGAGAAAATGCGTCCGAAGCGAATTTTAGAAGACAAGGAAGAGCACTAAGCTGCGAACCGATTTATCATACATTTTGAAGGCGTCCATGTGGCGCCTTTTTTTATTGGTGCTGGTAACACCGACCGCTTGGGTCTGACGTCATGCGCTTACAACGTGTTCCCGCCTGCGTTGTACCGCTGCACTGAACAGATTCCCCACCCGCAGGTTTCGTCTCTCCAGAATTGCTTGGATGACTAATCTCCCATGTCCAACAGCTCGTGCACACGGTTTTTTCAAGGCTAGTTTCGGCGGCATCCTCCAAGGAAGGGAAAAAATCAAGACCTGTAAAACGCTCCACACTATCTATTGAAACAGCATAGTTGCTCAGATCACCGCTGGCTGATGCATTCTCCATGACAAATCCAATGGCTTGATGTGGTTTGGAATGCATGTCGAGAATCACTTTGTAATAATAGTTGGGAACAGCCACCTTATTGGCACCTATGCTGCCCATGCTTCCTTTCAACACCGGACCAGTCACGACATAGATGGTATCGTATTCAATGGCCCAACTGCGTACTTGTTCTTCCAGGCGTTTCCAGATTCCTCGGTTAAATCCAGGTACTTGCGGACTCATGTTGGAAAAATAAAATGATTCTGCCATGGTTGTTGATGACCAACCCATGTCGGCAGCAGGTGCGAGGTGTCCGCGATCATAGCCCGAACCGCTGTAATCGGCATCTGTAGCCGAGCCCGTGCTTACGGATGGATCTGGAATGAATTTATCGGTGCGGTCATAAAGTTTCTCCGTTTCTTTTTCTGTCAACTGGTAAGCTACCCATGAAGCTTGTTCGTAGCTTTCATTGTAAACGAAGGAATACCCCGCATGACGAATCACTTGTTCTCCTTTTTTAAGGGAAGGAAGTTCTAAGTCTTTGCCACTATATTTTGTCGTATCCCGAGCGTCATTTTCCGTCTCGGACCGAGATGAATTCGTGACATTCACCTCATTTTGCTGTTGTTCATTTTTGGGATGGCTCGCGGTGCTGCAATAACTGGCATAGGCAATAAGCACTATTGAGGTAAGCACAACGAAAAGAACAACTCGCTTCATGGTTTATGGGTTTTCAAATTATTCGGAAAGATACACATATCATTCTTTCATAATTCGAACAGGATGAGCAAGTTCTTCAATTTTTAGTGAATATATTCCAGGGGCAAGTTCCTCGATATTTATTATGGACTTGGCTGTCGTTAGTTCCCCTTCGCGTATCGTGCGGCCTGCTGCATCAAAAATAAAGTAGGATTGGTATCCATTTTCACCGAGATCAATGGTCAGAAACTTAGCACTTGGATTGGGATAAACGCGTATTCCCTGGCTCAATTCATCCAAGCCCGAAGTATTGATGGTTAAAATCAAAGTGATGGTGCTATCACATCCGAAAACATTCCCTATGACTTGGGTGTAGGTTCCACTTTGCGTATATGTTTGGCCATTCATCGTATAGGAATTTGTCGCGGTCTGTGTCACTGTCGAAGTGGAGCTATTGTAAACAGTAACGGTCACTTGATCACTGTCAGTACATCCCATATTATTGGTCCCGACCACCGTGTAGGTGTAGGTGCTCGTTGGGTTAAATGCAACTCCATTGATGACATTTTGATCCCAAGTGTAGGTCGATGCACCCGATCCTACCAACGTTACACTTTGACCAAGACAAATGGACTGATCGACGCCAGCATTGACATTCGGAGCACTGTTTACTGTTACCAGTACTTGGTCCGTGCTTGTACATCCGTTGCTTGTTCCAGTCACTGTGTATGTCGATGTCGTTGAAGGGGTGAAAGCGATACCATTGATTACACCGTTGTCCCAACTATAGGTGGTTGCCCCAGTTGCTGTTAACGTGACGCTTGTTCCATTGCATACCGTTTGATTCATTCCCGCATTGACTGCAGGATTTGGATTAATGGTAAGGTTTAATGTGAGCGTTGAATCACAACCTGCAGCATTGGGAATTACCGCTGTAAATGTCCCGCTACTTGTATAGTTTTGACCATTTACTGGCCAATTATAAGATACGCAAGAACTTACCGTTGAACTCGAACTTGTTGGTGTACAACCTGTTGAAGCACATTGTACATTGAACGCAACCAAAGGTCGACGAACAGCGGTTACAGCGGTATAAGCACCCCCTCCTGTTGTAGTATTTCCAATGGTTGAGGTAATGGTCGCAGGTGTTGTTGTGCTAAAGCTTGTTCCACTTGACTCAACACATCCAGCAATTCCGCTTAAATCCGTTCGAATGAAAAGTCCGTCTTTTATACCCGCACCAAAACTTACCGTATACCCACAAAGGGCATAGGCATTGGTTCCCACTTGCCGCACATACCATCCTTGGTCGTCGCCACCGCCTCCATATCCTTTGGTCCATTGTAGGTTTCCATTCGCGTCGGTCTTGTGTAAAGTCGCATCAAAATTTCCTGCGCCAAAACTAGATGAACGACCGCAAAGAATATAGCCCCCATCGCTGGTTTGACGTGCACATTGAACACGATCCTCGCCAGACATCCCATAGGTTTTGCTCCACTGTAAGGTCCCGGAAGCATCCGTTTTAATGAGGTAGGCATCCCAGTTTCCTGCGCCAAAGCTATTGGTCGTTGCACCGAGTACAAAGCCACCATCTGTCGTTTGTTGAACGGTATATGCAAAATCGTATGAACTTCCACCGTAGGTTTTTTTCCATTGTACTGTCCCCGCTGAATTGAGTTTAATCAAATAAACATCGTAAAAGGAGGTGCCTGAACCATCGGTGTATCCTGCCACGATGTATCCTCCGTCCGAAGTTTGTTGCACTTCGCGTCCGGCTTCATTGACTCCAGCGGTCCCAATCACTGCGGACCAACTTAATGCCCCTGTTGAGGTTATTTTTAATACGTATACATCATCACTACCTGCACCATAGGTCGCCGTGGTTCCACAAACGATAAATCCACCGTCGGATGTTTCTCGAATGGAATACCCTTTGTCCGATAATCCTGTTGCACCACCAAACTCTTTTGACCAGATCACCACGCCATTGGCATCTGTACGCACGACATACACATTACCCGCCCAGTCTGTGGTCCAGGTGTGTCCAACCGCGACAAATCCACCGTCACTTGTTGTGTCGACATCTTGAAACTCATCGTATTGCGTGTTTCCGTAGGTTTTAAACCAGAGCGTATCTCCATTGGCGTTCATCCGCGTGATGTAACTGTCCCATCCGCCAACACCCACACTGAATGTTCGGCCAGCAACGACAAATCCACCATTATCTGTTGATTGGAAAGAATAGGCAAATTCCTCTTGTGCACCACCAAAAGCTTTCACGAAGGTTTGTGCGGATACAGAGGAAAAAAGGAGTGAAATGAATGAAAATGCGAAAAAGTATTTCATAGGTGTAGTAGTTAAAGAAAGCGAAAGATACAAAAAGCGTATGAAATAGGAACTTAACTACCTATGCTCAAATGGGTCATGTACGTGCACACAATAGTGCAAAAAACTTTTTAATACATAAAACCAAAAAGCCAAAGCGGGATTTTATTAAACGAACCAATTTCAAGTTGATCAGCTGCGACATATGCATTTTCAAGCGACTGAATCTGCTTGTTGGTTTTGGTTTTTCCTCCAACTTCGATCGTGATTGTTTCGTTAACTAAAAAGTCACCTTTTTCGGGTAAGCTAACCTCATGCTTGAATTTTAATTGATTCAACAAAAAGGTTTCTCTTAATGTGCCCTTATTTATTGCTGTCGAAGCTAGAGCATAGCAAAGATTAGGATTTTCTAGAAATATTTTTTCTGGTTTTTGAAGATTACTTATACTTTTTCCATGAGTTGAGAGGCTGTTTATTAATCGCGCTTTTTCCAAATAATGTATATAATTTACAAGCGTATTGCGGTGAATTCCTATTTTTTCACTGAGCTTGGAGATATTTGGTTTGAAAGGAACGTTGGAAGCCAATATATACAGGAGCTGATATATTTTTCGAGCCTTGAGCATATCAAATCCATCAATAAATTGGAGTTCAACTTCTATAATCATCTTGACAACCTGCTCTAAACGAAGGTGGTAAGTGGATTTGCTCTCTTTAAAAAAAGGATAATATCCATGTGCTAAATAATCGTCAAAATGTTTAAGTGGCTGAACCTTAGAAATAATAGATGCTGCAATTGAGCTATGATTTGTTAGAATTTCATTTAAGGAATAGGATGGAAGTTTCGCAACTCCTGAATAACTTAAATATTCTCTAAAAGACAAGCCGGGCAATTCATATATAACAGCTCGCCGACTTAAATCAACATCTTGTTTGAGTAAATCAATGATCGAAGATCCCGTAAAAAAAATCTTTAAGTCTGGAAAATAGTCGTAACAATTTTTAATTTCTTTGGCCCAATTCGGGTATTTGTGGACCTCGTCTAGATAAATATGTTTTACACCTTTTTGTCGGAAAAGCTCAATAGTATCTATCAGTGTGTTGTTGGTGAAATAAATATCATCTAAAGTCAAATAAATGGCCTCATCTGAAAGTGAATGGTTAGATTTCAAATGTTGAACAAGTAATGTTGTTTTTCCAGTACCTCTTGCGCCAACAATGCCAACAAGCCGACTTTCCCAATCAATGGTTTCGTAAAACGCGCGAACAAATTCTAGTGAAATTGATTGGATGACCAGTTTTGATTTATGCTCAAGGCGCTCCATGATTCTTAAAATTGATTAATGCAATGTACAAAAATAGTTTAAAATGCTTAATTAAAACAGCATAATTAGCATTATTTAAATACTTTAGTCCCCTCAGAACAGTTTTTACAGATGTCGATCTCATTGCGTCCGGTCAGCACAGCTTGTCTAAATCCACGGTAGGTGGGACTCTTCCAAATTGCATTGAAGTCAGAGGTTTCCAGTGAGCCGAGCACATGCTGGGCATCTTTGTCGAAGCAACACGGAACAACCTTACCATCCCACGTCAATACACTTCCCGACCACATGCGCCAGCAGTGATTGCCTGTTTTGTATTTCAAGGCATAGGTCCCGTCGGATTGTAATCGATAGCGCGCATATTTTTCATTGGTAGGCATCAGTGGATTCCCATGTTTATAGTCGTACAACTGTGCGGTTTTGATGCGCACTTCGTCAATGCCCAACTCATTGCCTAATGAAAATACAGTGGGAATTTCATGTTCATTGGGCTTCACGGCCAAAAATTGAAAGATGAGGTGAGGAGTAGTCGATTTCTTCTCTTTTTTGGCTGCGATGAGGTGCTTTGTTGCTTCGATTACCTTGGCAAGATCGCCATGCACACGGTAATTTTCGTAGGTTTCCTGGGTCAATCCATCAATAGAAATTATGAGTCGATCAAGTCCAGATTCAATGATTTCATCTGCTTTTTTTCGGTCGATGAAATGCGCATTGGTAGAAGTCGCCGTATAGATGTGGTACTTTTTGGCATCGCGAATAATCTCCAAAAATTGTGGATGAAGAAAAGGTTCACCCTGGAAATAGTAATTGATGTAAAACACGTGCTTTCCAACTTGCTCGAGCATGTTGCGGTGCAGATCAAGGTTTAACTTTCCTGTTGGTCGGGTAAATTGTTTCAGTCCACTCGGACATTCAGGACAGCCGAGATTACAGGCCGTCGTTGGTTCGATCGATAGCGTGAACGCCTTTCCGAGGTGGATTGGCCTCTTCAGCATGCGCGACAAGCGGTAGGAAATCCTGAGTGCACAGATATTTGCTACACGTCTAATAGTGAGGTGACGAAGGATGTTCCATTGATCGGTGAAGCGCGACATGAGGCAAAGATAGGGAATATGGATTGCTTTCGCTTGGGGGATAGCAATCGTTGT
>CANGIC010000151.1 GCA_947453795.1 Flavobacteriales bacterium | reverse complement strand
TTCATGTTGAGTCGCGGCAGCTTCAGTAAATTTCTTCTGGACAGAAAAGCAAAGGTCGCCAAAAGTGCAAGTACAGAAAGGATTTCAATGAAGCTGATCATGAAGGTGTAAAATCCGCCAAGCGCCTCTTCGAAAGTACGGTGTCCGCCTGTTAATCCGTCAGCAAAAATCTCGAACAACTCAATCTGTGTAATCACAAAAGCAGCGTAAAGTGCGAGGTGCAATAAGGCTGGGATTGGACGGGTGAACATTTTCTTCTGCCCCAAAGCAACCAGTGCCATGGTTTTCCAACGTTCAGAAGCATTGTCTGTGCGATCGACAGCTCGACCTAAAAGAATATTGAAACGGACCTTGCGAACATTGTATGCAAAAAAGCCGATTCCTACGATTGCGAGTGCCGCAAAAAGAATGATGGACAACATAAGTTAGTCAGGAATTGAATCGATGAGTTGACGTAATTTCTTTTCTTCAATGGCAGTCAATGGAACACCCTTCGTTTTTGCACCAAGGACAGAGAAATGAATGTAGCGTTCCGGATGTAATTGAAGGTCGTTCACTAGGTTTTGAAGCTCATTGTTTGTTTCCACCAGTTCATTGAACAGTTTATCATCACCCAATAATTTCCCAAGAGTCCCCTCGCCTTTTTGAGCGGTTTCCAAAACCGCATTCAAGGTTTTAATGGTTTGTTGCGCATCGCCCACGACTTTCTTGAAATCAGCAGTGACCAAATCATCCGTTATGCGACGTGCATTTCCAATGATTCCAGCGATTTGCTCGTTGCTCTTCTTCAGGTTTAAGGTGATGCTTTCCACATTGGTCATGATTCTTCCCAACTTCGCTTTTTCCTCAGTTACGAGCATACTCACATCTTCCGCTACTGTTCCGAAGCGTTTGATGGCAATTTTAATTTCTTTGAAGCTTCCTTCCAATTGAGAGGTTGCCGTCGTGTCCCAAAACGCAGATACGGAGCTGATCATCTTATCGATGGAGCTCATCATCCCTTGCACCTTTTGAGAAATCGGGTCCGCATACGACTTTACTTGCGCCATCATGTCCACTGCGAGTTTGCCTTGAATGACATCCCCTGGTTTGTGGTACCCTTTGGATAAATCTGAATTTAAACTCAACAACATCCCCTTACTGAACAAGTCCAAGGAACCAATTTCGATGACAGATCCAACAGGAATTTTCACCTTATCGTTTTGAATATTGAAAGAAACCTTGACGCGTTTTTCTGGGCTATTGCTTCCCACGTATTCCACATTCAATACCTTTCCGACGATTACCCCATTCAACGTGACATCACTTGCCACGGCCAATTGACCTGAATTTGGGAAGTAGGCATAATACACTTCATCTCCTCCAAAAAAACTATTTCCTTTGAGAAAATTTATCCCCATGACAAGCAATGCGATTGCGAGGATGGAGATGACACCGGCTTTGACTTCTTTCGAGATTTTCAAAATCTTATTTTTGTGCTAATTTAATAGCTTTTTCTAAATTAATTCGCTCCCCATTGAGAAAGGCGACCACGAAAGCATTCACAAATCCTTCCTCCTTCATTTTTGCCTTGTACTCATTGGCTGATTTATAATCACCAACAAAGGTTCCTACGGTGTACTTGTACAAATTGTCCTGCACATATTCAAACACCTGAAAGCCCTTAAACCGTGATGACGTAGCGGTTATCTTCGTCGATGATGTCTCAATCTGCACCCGAAAAACAACCTTGTCCTTCGTATTTGATTCATCATTCACAGATGGCTTCACTTGGGTATCCGTAGTGCCTTGTGTTGTATCCGTCGTTTGACCATCCACCCCCTCTAATTCGTTCTTGTATTTTTCAAATGCCGCAAACATAGAATTCGCCATTTTCGTCTGGCCTTCGACATCTGCCAAAAATTTCTCCTCGTTTGGATTGGTCAAGAACCCGGTTTCAATCAACACGCTTGGCATTGTGGTCTTGTAAAGTACTAAAAATCCCGCTTGGCGCACCCCACGATCGTAACGACCGATGCTTTTAAATTCCTTTTGAAGCTTTTCTGCAAACAAAATCGATTGGTCTAAAAACACCGCCAATTGAATTTGACGTGCAATCAAGGCATCCGGAGACATGTCGAATTCTTTGTACTTCTCCCCTTTGTCATCCTCCAGGAAAATGGTTGAGTTCTCGCGCTCTGCCACATGTTGCTGTGATTCCGTGCGGTGAAGCCCCAATACATAGGTTTCTGCGCCATACGCTGAAGGAGAAGCCGAATTGGCGTGGATACAAATGAATAAATCTGCCTTCGCCTTATTGGCAATGTTGGCGCGCTCATCCAATTCCACAAAAACATCCTTGTCACGTGTGTAAACGACCTTAATTTCTGGAAACTTCTTTTTAATCAATTCCCCCAATTTCAAGGCAATGGAAAGACATACATTCTTCTCATTGGCAGAAGCCCCATGACAACCTGGATCCTTTCCGCCATGACCTGCATCGATGACCACCGTTTTAATTGTTGGACGCTCTTTCGCCGTATTTTGACCGAAAACACTTGCAATGCAGACAAAGCTTGCAAGCAATAAAGTAGCGACCTTTTTGTTATATGTCGATATTTTATCCATCGTGAGACGCTTATTGTTTAGTTTTGTGACCGGTTTATCTGTCAACATTACAAATTTACCCAGTCGGTTTGACCAAAAATAGATCCATAGCGATACTTATCTTCGGTGCATTGTTAATAATGTGCATGCCTTCCAGCGCGTTTGGACAGCAGCGGGACACTTTGGTATTGAACGATGACAGCTTCGATCAAATCGTCACCTACAGCGCCCGAGATTCCATCTACAACGACGTCAAAAGAAAACAAGTACACCTCTACGGAGATGCAAGTGTAAAAACCGAAGACATCTCCATGAAAGCAGGTTACATTCTCATCGACCTCGAAAAAAACGAGATGGAGGCGCGTTATGCCTACGATGCCGACAGCAACCGCGTTGAATTCCCCGTATTTACAGATGGTGCACAAGAAGTCAAAGCCGCTGCAGTTCGCTATAATTTCGATACAGAGAAAGGATACATGCAGGAGTTGGCCATCAAGCAAGATGAGCTTTTCTTGTACATGGGCGTTGCCAAGCGTCAACCCAATGACGAGATTCACTTCAAGGAAGGCCGATTCACCACCTGCGACCTGGAAGAACCCCACTACCACTTTCAGTTGTCGCGCGCCATCATGATTCCAGAGGAGCGCATCGTCACCGGACCAATGAACCTATGGATTGCAGGCGTTCCGACACCCTTGGGATTGCCCTTCAGTGTGATTCCGCAACAAAAAGAGCGCACCCATGGGATATTGTTTCCTGAGATCGTTCCACAATCGGTGTATGGATTTGGGGTGCAAAACTTGGGGTACTACTTCCCGATCAATCAGAACTTACAAACATCCGCCTATATCAATTTGTACTCTCGAGGTAGTTGGGGAGTGCGCGATGTGCTCGATTACTCCAAGCGCTATGGATTTTCAGGGTCCTTGGATGTTGGCTTTCAGCAATTCAGAAGTGGCTTTCCTTCGAAAGATGCCAACAACAAGTTAAGCATCTCGTGGAACCACCGAAAATTGCCCAAATCCAATCCGTACTGGGATTTCAACTCCAATGTGAACTTCATCTCCGACAACAAATCGAAAAACAACCTCGATCCTCTGAATTCACAGTACTTCAACAACAGTTTCAACTCCGACATCAACCTCAATAGAAATTTCCCTGGCAAACCCATTACCACTGGACTAAAGATTTCTGTTCGACAAAATTCTCAAACGAAGAATGTTGGACTGACCTCACCGCAGTTCAACCTCAATGTGAGCCGTGTATTTCCGTTTAAAAATGTGGTGCGCGGAACAAAAGGTTGGCAGCAAGCCATTTCACGCATTGGGGTGACCTATGCCTTTGAAGGAGTAAATCGAGCGTCATTCCGTGATAGCTTGTTGCAAAACTTCAACGCTCCTGCGATCTCCAACAACTTCATGAATGGATTTCAGCAAGCCATGAGTATCCAGACCAGCGCTGCACTCTTCAAGAATACGGTAAAAATCAACCCGTCCATCAATTATTCCACGAAACTCAACTTTCAGCAAATTCAGAAGTCCTACGATCCGCTGACCAACAAAACGATTACAGATACGATCAGCAAAACAGGGGTTGCTCATGAACTGTCCATCAACATTCAAGCGACCACCATGCTTTACTCCTACTACAAATTCGTTGGAAAGAAAAAGCCCTTGTTGCGACACATTGCTACCCCTTCCCTTGGATTCCGTTATGTTCCACAACTCAACACCTTGATTACGGATTCAGTCGGCGTGAATCAAAAGCCCTTGACCTACTCTCCATTTGAGCGCAGCATCTATCAAAGTGGCGCCTCCAAAGCCGCGGGAATGATCACCTTTGGAGTCAACAACACCTTCGAGTTTAAGCGCATGTCAGCCAAAGACACCGTGACTGGTTTCAGCAAGACCCGCATCATTGACATGTTTTCCGTGAATGGATCCTACGACTTGATGAAAGACTCCATGAAGCTCTCCGACATCGACATGAATCTGCGCATCAGTCCGTTTCAGTGGATCAACTTCGTCGCCAATTCCTCCTTTTCACCGTATGCGCACGACTCAACAGGAAAAACATTGGGCATCTATGCGCTTTCAAACGGGCAATCGCTGGGAAGAATGATGCGCACCGGCTTGACAACAACATTAACCATCACCTCCAAGGAGTCGCGCAAGAAAATTGAAGAGAACAAGCAAAATGTCATTGAAAACTGGAACAGTGATTTGAATTATTACGCGCTGCATCCCGAGTGGATCATGGACTTTACCATTCCGTGGAAGGTGTCGTTGTCGCACGTGTACAGCATCAACACGAATACCGCGATCAGCGCGTTACAACCTGACAAATACACCCAGATACAAACCCTTGTGGTGAATGGTGACATCAGCTTTACGAAGCGTTGGAAAATTGGAGGAAACATCAACTTCGATGTGAAAGATCCACGCATCACCAACGCGCGCATCACCTTATCGCGAAGTCTGCACTGCTGGGCGATGTCCTTCTTCTGGACGCCAATTGGAGGAAATAAAAGCTTCTTGTTCAGCATCCGCAACACATCATCGTTGTTGAATGCCGCGAAGATTGAGATCAGACGACCGCCGGTGTTTTTGTAGGGATTTACCTCTTCATGTCCCGGAAATGCTCATACTTGTCCTTGATAAAGGTGATGAGTTCCATCTCTGTCGCTGTCTTTAGGAAGCTGTCATTTACATTCAAGAAGGCAATGAAGTTGTCAAACTCCTCCTCGTCCAATTCAATGATGTCATACGCGATGTAGGTACGTAGCAATTCTTTCACAACCCTGCGCTGATCATCCTTGTAATTCTGCTCGGCAATCCATCGTTTGTTCTGTTCTTTCTTGGAGAAGGCCTGGTACAAGGCTGTGATTGGACTCTGCATGACTTCAATTCCTGTCACCAAACGTGTTTCGCGCATCGCCAAGGCCGAACGCTCCTCTTTGATTTGTTCAAGGGATTTCAAGGGACGGACAACCACCTCGCGCACTTCTTGAGGTTTTGGTTCAATGAAGATTGTTTTTAAGAACTGGCAATTCGAATCTGCCTTCACGACCAATTTTACCAAAGGATACTCACGAACGGAAATTGAAATGCTGTCGCCATTGTTTACATATACGCTGAATGTTCCGTTGGGTTGACCAAAAACTCCTTGACCTGTTCGGCGGTTGACAATCATCAGGTTGTAAAAGTTTTGCGGACGCAAGGTATCGACCACTTTACCTGTAAAAAGCACCTTGTCGCACTGCTGACCAAAGACAGACAGCGAGCAAAAGAATACAAAGAGAACAAGTATATATTTCATGTGCAGCGAAATAACAAAAAAAAGACGAGTTGGGATTCTGCGGTATGTTAGAAAGTGTTAACATTCGTGAATTCTCATTGTTTACATTTGTAATTTACAAAAGTAAATTGAGCTATTATAAGATAGAAACTGCATTGTTTTGTACTTTTGCACCATGAAACGTGTCGTTGTTGGACTTTCTGGTGGTGTTGATTCCAGTGTAGCTGCTCATCTCTTGCTTCAAGAAGGATATGAAGTCATTGGCATGTTCATGCGCAACTGGCATGACGAGAGCGTTACGCTTTCCGATGAATGTCCGTGGATTGATGATTCCAATGATGCACTGCTCGTTGCGCAACAATTGGGAATTCCTTTTCAAGTGATTGATCTCAGCGCGGAATACAAGTCACGCATTGTGGATTATATGTTTAGCGAATACGAGTCAGGCCGCACGCCGAATCCAGACGTGTTGTGTAACAGAGAAATCAAATTTGACGTCTTCTTGAAAGCAGCGCTTGAACT
>CANGIC010000150.1 GCA_947453795.1 Flavobacteriales bacterium | reverse complement strand
ATGCATTGACTTCTTTTCCATTGGTCAAACGCACCCTGGCAACCTTTCTCATCGCCGAATTCGGCTTCTTTGGTGTAGTTGTGTAAACACGAACACACACCCCTTTACGCTGGGGACATGAATCAAGTGCAGCAGACTTACTCTTCTTGACTACCGCTGTTCTTCCTTTGCGAACTAACTGTTGAATAGTTGGCATAAAATACTCTTAATTAATAATAATATACAATTACCCCAAACGCACTTTGAGGGGTGCAAAGATACTAGATTTAAAATACAAAGCAAGGGGATCAGAAAAAAAGATGCATGTTTTTCACAATATCGTGTTCACATCTTCCTTTTAAAAAAGCCATGAATGGCTCAAAGGCCCGAAAACACAAAGATTTTGATGAATAAACTCAGCATTAATCCGTGCCAAATAAATTTTCCTAATGCCGAAGAATGCGTTTGGTCCATGTATCACGCCATTGGTCTCGGAATTTTATAGTGTAAACCCCCGGAATTAGAGGAGACAGATCTACCTGGGTGATTCCATCCGCATTGGTTTCCCTAAAAACACATTTTCCTAAGGCATCAATTACCTCAATTTCTTCAATTAAAAAATCTGCTTGAATCTTTAGAAAATCAGCCGTTGGATTTGGACCTATATATAAGGTGTGATTTTCTACTTCATTTAATCCTACATGGGTCAACATGTATTCACATTCAACCCCATTCGGATTTACCACAAGACTGTCATCTTGAAAACACCGAAACGTAAAGATGTAATCTTCATAGATAATACTCGGATCGCACGAGCGCAGAAGTGGCAAGAAATAATCCTCTCCAAAACGATTGTTAAAGGTGCCTGTTAATTTTAAATTCGCATTGAGATACGCTTCTACGGATATCGACGAATAACCATAAATGTCGGTTCCTGTCCCGGTGAGCATAGTCCATGATTCTGCACTGCATTGATCTGCAGGACTTGGATTCGTTACACCAATCATATAGGAATCACCCGTACTTTTTGAAAAATCAAAGAGCTTTTGAAAGGAGCTGTCTTGAAGATAAAACACGGAATCGCCCTCCGTATAGGTATAAAAGTCACCGGCAGGGAACACCCCATAAGGCACTGTTTGTCCTTGTTGATTGTATGTAAATGCATAATCAGTCAGGACAAAATGCATGGCGTTCGTTCCATGAATGACTGTATCTCCATTGTGCTGTATTTTCATAAATCCAAACCAACCAATTGTCGAATAATCATAATGCCATACCGCATTGGGTTTGACCCAGATGGAATTTTGTGCCATCAAAGGCATTGGAGCAAAAATGATTAGGAAGATTAAAATGCGAATCATTGAACGCGAATTGGTTAAAACGAAAATAAACAAATTCAAGCACAAAAAAAAGCCGTAAGATTTCTCCTACGGCTTCATACTATTGGAATTCTTTAATTATCTGTACAAAGTGCTTTTTACCGCTTTCACGATACGGTCAACATTTGGCAAGGCCTCATCAATTAACGTTGGGGAAAATGCAAATGGTGTATCTGTTTGCGTCACACGCATCACTGGCGCATCCAAATGATCGAAAGCATAGCGTTGCAAGTGGTAAGAAATCTCAGAAGAAATCGAAGCCAATGGCCATGATTCCTCAACCAC
This sequence comes from Flavobacteriales bacterium, assembly GCA_947453795.1. Taxonomy (GTDB): domain Bacteria; phylum Bacteroidota; class Bacteroidia; order Flavobacteriales_D; family Crocinitomicaceae; genus M0103. Next base: position 4,869 of record CANGIC010000150.1, on the reverse strand, counting down.
CACACAGCGATTTGTTTTCTTCACCGACTCCACAACTGCTGCATAGTCAATCGGACGAATGGTTCTAAGGTCGATGATTTCTAATGAAATACCTTCTTTCTCTAACACCTCTGCAGCTTCTTGCGCTACTTTAATGATTTTACCGAAGGTCACCACCGTCACATCTGTTCCTTTGCGTTTCACATCGGCAACACCAATTGGAATGATGTATTCTCCCTCAGGCACTTCACCTTTGTCTCCGTACATCTTTTCTGATTCCAAGAAAACCACAGGGTCATTGTCGCGAATTGCCGCTTTCAATAATCCTTTGGCATCGTATGGATTCGATGGGGTGATTACTTTCAAACCTGGAACATGCGCATAAAATGCTTCAAATGACTGAGAGTGCGTCGCTGCAAGTTGTCCTGCGGTACCATTTCCACCACGGAAAACAATCGGACAATTGTACTGACCACCCGACATTTGCAACATTTTCGCCGCACTGTTGATGATTTGATCCGCTGCTAAAATGGCAAAGTTCCATGTCATGAATTCCACGATTGGACGAAGTCCGTTCATCGAAGCTCCCACAGCAATTCCGGCGAAACCAAGTTCGGCGATTGGTGTATCGATTACTCGTTTCGGTCCGAACTCGTCGAGCATTCCTTGTGAAACTTTATACGCGCCATTGTATTCGGCTACTTCTTCTCCAAGTAATAATACGCGTTCATCACGGCGCATTTCTTCGGACATTGCCTCTCTTAATGCTTCTCTGAATTGAATTGTCTTCATGTTTAACGGTTTTAATCCGCGTTTGCAGGCGACAAATTTAATACAAAATCACACGTACAAATTGCGTTTGATAGGAAATAAAGTAATTAATGTCATTTTGACACTAAGTAAATAATCGTTTTAATTGTTTTTTAGGTGAAGAAATAGCCGATGAAATTTGCAATATATCGTTAAATTTGCTCCCGATAAAAATTAAAAATTCGCGATGAAAATTCTAGTGTGCATCAGCAAATCTCCGGACACTACGTCGAAAATTTCATTCACTGACAACAGTACGAAATTCGATGAGAACGGTGTTCAATATATTGTCAATCCTTATGACGAGTGGTACGCCCTTGTTCGAGCGCTTGAAATCAAGGAAGCCAACGGTGGCAATGTGACCATCATTTCTGTAGGTGCTGCAGGCGATGAGGCGGTTATTCGCAAAGCATTGGCGATTGGTGCAGATGATGCCGTTCGGATCGATACTGACCCAACAGACGCCTACTATACAGCCATGCAAATTGCGGAGTATGCAAAATCGAACGGTTTTGACTTGGTATTAACGGGCAAGGAAACAATCAATTACAACGGTTCACAGGTTGGTGGTATGATTGCTGAAGCTTTGGATCAACCTTTTGTTTCTGTGGCTACCAAATTGGATGTCAATGGAACAACCTTGACCTTGGAGCGTGAAATCAACGGAGGAATCGAAGTGGTTGAGGTGAATACTCCAGCTGTCGTTTCCTGTGCTAAAGGAATGGCAGAACAGCGCATTCCGAACATGCGTGGGATTATGGCGGCTCGTACAAAACCATTGCAAGTGGTTGCCCCAGTAGCAGTTGACCAGATGACTACCTATGTAAACTACACCATGCCGAATGCAAAATCCGCATGTAAAATGATCGATCCAAGCAATATGGATCAACTTGTTGAATTCCTTCACAACGAAGCAAAAGTTATTTAATCCATACGCTATGTCAGTACTTGTATATATTAACAGTAAAAACGGACTTCACAAATCAGCATTTGAAGCCGTTACTTATGGAAAAAAACTCGGTGATGTAACCGTAATTACCACTGGCGCTTTGAGCGCAGATCAATTGGCAACACTCGGTAACTATGGTGCAGCTAAGGTTCTTGTCGATCGTTCAGTTGAAGGCGAAGATGACCAACAATTGACACGAGTGATCGCAAGCGCAGCAGAAGTTTGTTCAGCGAACACCCTTATTTTTTCGCATGACTTAGTGGCAAAAGCAGTAGCGCCTCGACTTTCTGTTCGACTTAAAGCGGGACTTATCTCTGGGGCAATTGGCGTTCCTTCAACTGATGGCACTGTTCCGGTGAATGTATTTTCCGGAAAGGCCTTTGGACATGTAAAAGTGAATGCATCGCGCACGATCATTTCGTTGTTGCCTAACAGCATTCAACCGGAGGAAAATGGAAGTGCATGTTCTGTTGAGGATTTCAACGGGAATGCAGGTTCAGCAGGTGTTAAAGTGCTTTCTACGAAAAAACCAGAAGGAGAAATTCCATTGCCAGAGGCAGAGTTGGTTGTTTCCGCAGGTAGAGGGTTGAAAGGGCCAGAAAACTGGGGTATAGTGGAAGATTTAGCCGCTGCACTTGGCGCCGCTACAGCATGTTCACGTCCAGTGGCAGATATTGGCTGGAGACCTCATCATGAGCATGTTGGACAAACAGGCGTTGCCATTCGTCCAAACTTATACATTGCCGCAGGAATTTCTGGAGCAATTCAGCATTTAGCTGGAGTGAATGGTTCGAAAGTCATCGTTGTCATCAATACAGATTCAGAAGCACCTTTCTTTAAGGCAGCAGATTACGGTGTGGTTGGCGATGCATTTGAGGTCTTGCCACGATTGACAGAAGCAGTGAAAAAATTCCGTGCCTCAGGTCACTGATGTACTGAAGATATTTTAACTTTACATACATACAGCATTCTAGGGAAGCAGACATGCTTCCCTACTTGTTTAGAATAGTGCAAGCGGGGCATCATGGAAAAAATAAAATTAGACATCGCGGGATTGCAATACAGCCAAACACAATCTGGGGCTTATGCATTGATATTGGTGGAATCTGGTGGGAAGCGTCAAATACCGATTGTTATTGGTGGATTCGAGGCGCAAGCCATTGCCATTGCCTTGGAAAAGATGGTTCCAGAACGACCACTCACCCATGACTTGTTCAAGAGTTTTGCCAATTCATTTTCTATAAATGTGTTGGAAGTGATTATTTACCGCTTCGAAGAAGGCGTTTTTTATTCCAAACTTGTCTGTGAGCAGTTCAATGTGACAGCAGAAATCGATTCACGCACGTCCGACGCTATTGCCATTGGACTTCGTTTTAATTGTCCTATTTATACCTACGAAAATATTCTGTCCGACACGGGACATGCCAACGACGATGCTGGCTTCGACCCAATAGTGCATGACAGCGATTTTGATCCAGGCCTTGACGATAGCGATGAATTGGATGAAATCCCTGTGGATGAACTCGAGACCCAATTGAGGGAAGCCATTGACAATGAGGATTACGAATTGGCTTCTCGCCTTCGTGACGAAATCAATAAACGAAACGATTAACGCACTTGCCATGACTACTTCAACTCTGCAAAGCAACGCTAAGGTAAAGCGCTTGGCGCTCATGAGTTTCCTTCAGTTTTTTGTTTGGGGAGCATGGCTTATCACCATTTACAATTATTGGTTTGAAACAAAACATTGGGGAGGTGTAGAATTCGGCGCCATCTTTACAACACTTGGTTTGTCCTCGTTGATCATGCCTACCATAACGGGAATCATTGCGGATAAATGGATCAATGCGGAGCGACTTTATGGCGCACTGCATATCACTGGTGGAGTGATTCTTTGCACCCTACCAAGCGTAGCCAATCCTGACACTTTTTTCTGGGTAATATTCGCGGCAATGTTGTGTTACATGCCGACAATTGCACTTTCCAATTCGGTGGCTTACAACGTATTGAAATCGGGAGGATTCGATGTTGTAAAAAGTTTCCCCCCCATTCGTGTTTGGGGAACCATCGGCTTTATCGCAGCGATGTGGTTTGTGAATCTTACTGGGAACAAGGCCTCATCCAATCAATTTGTCATTTCGGGGGTTACTGCAGTGCTCCTGGGATTGTATGCCTTTACACTGCCGAAATGCGTGCCGGGGAAAAGTGAGAAATCAACCATTGCTGAAGCACTCGGATTGGATGCCTTTAAGCTTTTTGCCAATTATAAAATAGTATTGTTCTTTTTGTTCTCGCTCTTCCTTGGCGCTGCCTTGCAGTTGACCAACATGTATGGGGATGGCTACATCAGTGAATTTCGCTTCTTCGGAGCACATAGTGACTCCGTGATTGTGAAGTATTCTACCGTGATTATGTCGATTTCTCAAATCTCGGAAACACTATTTATTCTTGCGATTCCCTTTTTCCTTAAACGCTTTGGAATCAAGATGGTGATGCTGATCAGTATGCTGGCTTGGGTATTGCGCTTTGGGCTATTGGCCTATGGGGATCCGGGATCTGGACTTTGGATGATTATCATTTCGTGTATCGTTTACGGTATGGCCTTCGATTTCTTTAATATTTCCGGTTCTCTCTTCATCGAAACCAATACCGATTCAAAAATCAGATCAAGTGCCCAAGGACTTTTTATGATGATGACAAACGGAGTTGGGGCGATTCTCGGTAGTTACTTGAGTGGGTTGCTGATTACGCAGTACTTTAAACTACATTTTGAATCAACTGGTGAAGTGGTGCGCTACTTTGGACTGGATTTATCCAATGTTGCACACGAAAAAATCTTCAAGGGATTAACTGAAAATACATCTATCGGTGCAGACGGCGTATTTTCAAAAGCCATTGAATTCAACGATTGGCCAGCCATTTGGATCGCTTTTGCCGCGTATGCATTGGTGATCGCTGTACTTTTTGCTTTGATGTTTCGTCATAAACACGAACCAGAAAAGCTCTCCTCAATTCAGCATTGATCCATCATGGGTAACATCATTTCGGAGGATCGGATTTTTTCATTGAACTCCAATGATGACTTCAACCGCTTAGCGTTGGATATCTACGCCTATCAAAAAACACATTGC
>CANGIC010000149.1 GCA_947453795.1 Flavobacteriales bacterium | reverse complement strand
TCGTAATCCTCAGGATCGTGTCCGCCATAGAAGGTCCAAGTACCTTGTCCAAGTTCTCCATGAATGTAACGGGCTGTACCAATGGATTTGTTTTCCCCCATCACCAATACGTTCGGTTTAACGAGGTCTTTTCTGAAGTCTGTCGTTTGGCCCATGAATCCATCAATGACATCGGTATGACATTGTGTCAACATCGTAGGAACGATGTCCCACTTGGCAGAAAATTCAAAGAGGGTAAACTTATCGGTTCCTTCTGTCAAACGGGCGCTGCGGTGAATGTCCGTTCCGTCGATGTTTGAATATTCGTACACCATTGGATCGCGCTCCAATTTGAAATTTTCAAAGGCAAAGGCATTTTCATACTTCAGCTTGTCTTGTGCCCTGGGGTCGGCGGGATCGCCATCGAACATGGATTCACAGATGTCCGTTTCCATCGCTGCCAGCGCAATATCGAAACTATCCGTTCCACTGCACATGGTGAAGAGAAATCCTCCGCCAATCACAAAGTTCTTGATGTTGGAGGCCACGGCACGCTTCAACTCAGAAACTTTATTGAATCCCAACATTTCGGCATCCGCCTCGGCTTGAGCCACTTGTTCTTTGTACCACGGGTAAGAGCGGTAAGCCGAATAGAATTTTCCGTATTGACCGGTAAAATCTTCGTGATGCAAATGCAGCCAATCGTATTTTGGAAGTACACCCATGACTATGGCAGAATCGTATATTTCGTCGTAGGGAATCTCTGCATATTTCAATACGAGAGTCACGGCATCATCCCAGGGTTGTTTGCCTTTTGGGGTGTAAACAGCAATTTTTGGCGCTTTCTCCAATTGAACCACTTCCATATTTTCTTCTGGATTGGCGATCAAGGAACGAATCTGATTGGCTTGTCCATCGGCCAATATTTCGTAGCGAATGTTGCGCACTACCAATTCTTCTTCCAGCGTTCGGAGATGAGGAAGGAGGAAGGATCCACCACGATAGTTGAGCAACCATTCTATGGTAATGTTGTTTTCCAAGCAGTAATAAGCGACACCATAGGCCTTTAAATGGTCCGTTTGCCCATCGTCCATAGGGATGATAATTTGTGTTGATCGTGCCTGAAACACGAACAAAATGGCAAAAAACAAGTGGAGGATATGACGCATCACTAAAGTTAAAAACGGTTAGAATGGCGTATCGTCGCTATTGCGATCAAAATTCTGGAAATCGTCATTGATGGTATTCATTTTACTCGGCACCGTATAACTTGCTGGTGCTGGGGCGTCAAAATCTGTATTAGCGCCCATGTTGGTATGAGCCGGTACATGCGCATCTTCGTTGTACGATTCGATATTGTCGAAACGCGCATATTCACCGATAAAACGAAGTCGAACCTTATCCAAGGCCCCATTTCTGTGCTTGGCAACTATGATTTCACCGATACCTTGGTTGGAATTCCCATCCTCGTCTTGCGTCAAACCATAATATTCTGGACGATAAATGAACGAAACGATATCTGCATCTTGCTCAATCGCGCCCGATTCACGCAAGTCGGAAAGTACAGGTCTTTTGTCACCTCCACGCGTTTCTACGGAACGGCTCAACTGAGACAAGGCAATAATTGGCACATTGAGTTCTTTCGCAATTTCTTTTATGGATCGAGAGATGGCTGAAATTTCTTGTTCGCGGTTACCGGATCCTTTGGCGCCACCTGCCGTCATCAATTGCAAGTAATCAATAATGACCAAGTCGATGTTGTGCTGCATTTTCAAGCGGCGGCATTTTGCACGCAAATCGAAAATACTGATTCCTGGGGTGTCATCGATAAAAATCGGCGCGGTTGCCAATTTGCTAATGCGGGAGTGCAATTGTTGGAATTCATGGTCGCGCAAGTCACCTTTTCTCAATTTCTCTGCACTGATGCGTGCTTCGCTGGCGATAAGTCGTTTTACCAACTGTACCGAGGACATTTCCAAGGAGAAAATCGCTACACCGCGTCCATGATCAACCGCTGTGTTGCGCGCCATGGAAAGGACGAAAGCCGTTTTTCCCATCGCTGGACGTGCCGCAATGACAATCATATCCGATCGTTGCCAACCCGAGGTTAATTTATCTAAGTCCGTAAATCCGGAAGGGATTCCAGAGATTCCATCGGAGTTTTGAGATGCTTTTTCAATTTCCTCAATCGCTTTGCGCACCACATTTTGCATCACATCCACATGTTTTCCCATGTTGTTTTCAGCAATCTGGAAGAGTTCTGTTTCTGCCTTATTCAAGACATCAAAAACATCATTGGTATCGTCGAAAGCATCGCGAATGACTTCACTGCTCATGCGGATCAATTCGCGCTTGATGTGCTTTTCAGAGATGACACGTGCATGGTATTCTGCATGGGCAGTTGATGCCACCCGAGAGGTCAACTGAGAAATGTAGGCAGCACCTCCGGCAGCTTCGAGCTCTCCATTTTTCTTTAATTGATTGATTACGGTCAACAAGTCAATCGGACTGGACGAACCGAATAACTCGCGAATCGCATTGTAGATGTACTGATGCTTTGGATCATAAAAACTTTGTGGTTTTAATGTGTCAATAGTATCTGTTACTGCATTTTTTTCGAGCATCATTGCGCCCAATACCGCTTGCTCTAAATCTACCGCTTGTGGCGGCACTTTTCCTAAGTCATTCATCAACCCCGAAGGATTTTTAGCGCGCGTTACAGTTCGCTTGGTGTTGTCACTCATATTATTGTCCATAAAAGCAAAGATACGGATTCGAAGGGCTCTTTTTAGTCTCCCATGAAAACTTTGCGAAAAGATATTCAGAGGGGTTTTGAACAATTGTTGAAATCCGTGCGTACCTTTAACGGGTGAAGCGCGAAATCATAACCACAGCGGACGGTTCGAAATCAATTCGACTGCCTGAAATGGATGAAACCTATCATTCGTCGCACGGCGCAGTGCAAGAAGCAAAGCATGTGTTTATCGAAAAAGGGTTGAATGCCCTGCCTCATGTGAAAACCATTCGAATTTTTGAAATGGGTTTCGGAACAGGACTGAATGCCTTATTGACCCTTGAGGCCGCTCAACAGCAAAACAAACACATACATTACATCGGGATTGAAGCATTTCCTGTTGCGTTGGAAATGGCGCTGCAAATGGAATACGAACACTATGTTTCGAAGGAAAATCAACCGTTTTTTGACCGCTTACATGCCGCGGAATGGAATAGTGATCAGTGCATTACCCCTTTTTTTACGCTGAAAAAGTTGGAAGAGAAGATTCAGTATTTTGTTCCAGAGAAATCAACCATTGACCTCATTTATTTCGATGCCTTTGGTCCAAGCGTTCAATCGGACATGTGGAATCTAAACATCTTGGAAAAAATGACGGCGTTACTTGCACCGGGTGGCGTATTTGTTACGTATAGCGCCAAAGGTCAGATGAAACGCGACTTGAAATCACTCGGTTTGCGTGTGGAATCTTTGCCCGGTCCTCCAGGAAAACGGGAGATGACACGCGCATGGAAGGGGCAATGATTACATGAAGACGCACTTCATGATGCCGTCGCGATCAATCTCCGTCAACTTCACCTTGCGGAAGGTATTGGCCATGTCGGGGTCATACGGATATTTCACCTTGACATAATTTTCTGTAAACCCATACATTACGCCTTGGTCTTCCTCATGTTCGAATAAAACCGAACGCTCTGTGCCGATGTTTTGCTCGTAGAAAGCTCTTTTTTTCTTGTCGGAAAGAATGTGCAACATCTTACTGCGTTCTCGTCGAACAGCCATTGGAACGGGATCACCAAGTTTGATTGCAGTGGTGTTTGCCCGCTCGGAGTAGGTGAACACGTGCAAGTAGGAGATGTCTAAATCTTTAAGGAAATCAATGGTGTCCATGAATTCTTCGTCCGTTTCGCCGGGAAATCCTACAATGACATCCACACCAATACAGGCATCAGCACGGAGTGATTTTATGCTACTCACGCGTTCTGCATAAAGTGAGCGCTCATATTTTCTGCGCATGGCTTTCAATAGGCGATCATTTCCAGATTGCAGGGGCACATGAAAATGTGGTACAAAACGCTGGGCGTCATTCAAACAGAAGGAAATGATCTCATTGCTCAACAGGTTGGGTTCGATGGACGAAATACGGAAGCGATCAATTCCTTTTACTTGATCCAGGGCTTTTACGAGTTGAAAAAAATTCTCGTTTCCTCCTTGACCAAAATCCCCAATATTTACGCCGGTAAGCACCACCTCTTTTATATCGGTTTTGGCTATTTTTTCAGCTTCCAAGATGGTCTCGAAAATACTGGCGTTTCGACTTTTTCCGCGCGCTAATGGGATGGTGCAAAAGGTACAAAAGTAATCGCAGCCGTCCTGAACTTTCAAAAAGCTTCGCGTTCGATCTCCATAGGAAAAGGAAGGAATAAATTCAGTTGTTTCCTTGATGGAGGTATAACTTAAGATTGCTTGTTCTTGCTTGGCTTCAAGCGCGGCGATGTGTTCAATTAAGTTGAATTTTTCATTGGCGCCTAGTACGATGTCCACACCGGGTATTTTTCCAATTTCTTCGGGCTTCAACTGCGCATAACAACCGATGATGGCAACAAAGGCCTCGGGATTTATTTTCATTGCACGTTTCACCAATTGGCGGCACTTTTTATCGGCATTTTCAGTTACAGAGCAGGTGTTGATGATATAGATGTCGGGTGTTTCTTCGAAGTCAACCTTTGCAAATCCAGCGTCGTCGAAAAGACGGGAAATGGTGGATGTTTCCGAAAAATTCAGCTTGCACCCTAATGTATAAAACGCGACTTTCTTGTACTGATTCATGCACTGCAAATGTAAGTAGATTCGAGCGTATCGCGAAATGAAAGGTCAATTCACGGGATAAAAAACTATTTTTGTGTATGATGAAAGAATACAGTTTTCAATACACCATGCTCAATTCCTACACGGAATTGGGGGCAGAGGACCTAAATCTGGTTGAACGCGCATTCAATGCGTGCAGCAAGGCCTATGCACCTTACAGTAAGTTTCATGTTGGTGCTTCGGTACTCCTTGAGAATGGTGAAATCGTGGAGGGAAACAACCAGGAGAACATCGCTTATCCTTCAGGCCTTTGTGCTGAAAGGGTAGCGCTTTTTTGGGTTGGAGCCAATTTTCCAGACACAAAAGTGCTCACATTGGCCATTGTGGCGAAAGGGGATTTACTGCCAGTCGATCAACTTCTTTCTCCTTGCGGTGGTTGCCGACAAGTGATGCTTGAAACAGAGCTGCGTCAGGATGTGGCCTATCGTGTGATCATTGTTTCGCAAAACAACCGCACGATGATTTTTAATTCGGCAAAGGACTTATTGCCTTTTTCTTTTGGTTCAATGTAAAGAATGAAATGATGAAGTGGATCAGTACATGGTGGTTTTGGTGTGGTCTCGGCTTCTTGCTGTATGTCAATACCTTAAAGCATGAATATACGATTGATGATTTGATTGTTGTCACCTCAAATAAGTTGACGCAACAAGGGGTAAGTGCCATCCCAGACATTTTTAGCCACAGTTATATGTTCGGCTACAACGGCCGCGAAGATGAGTCCTACCGCCCCTTGACCTTGACAACATTTGCGCTGGAGAAAAGTATGTTCGATGCCAACTCAAGTGCATCCCACTTCATCCAAGTACTCTTATATGCTTTAACCATCCTCGTCTTGTTCCGCTATTTAATGCGCTTGTTGGGGGAGGATCGTTTGACTTTAGTCGCGCTCATCACCCTTTTGTTTGCGGTACATCCCTTACACACTGAAGTGGTGGCGAACGTAAAAAGTCGGGATGAATTGATGTGCGCCTTGTTTTTGTTTTTGTCACTGAACCTTTTTGCACGGAGCATTGATACCGGAAGCAAACGCGATGTGTGGATGTCGCTAATGGTGTTTTTCTTAGCCACGCTATCTAAGGAAACTGCTGTGATGGGTGTTGTGCTTTTTCCTGCCACGTATTATTTCAAACGTCACGATGGATTTATGTCTGTGGTGAAAAACTCCTATTTGTTCACCATACCTTTCTTGGTGTATTTCCTCATTCGTTCCGCGGTACTCTCTGATGTACTCATTAGCGATCCAATTGATCCCGTTGCGAACTCATTGGCCTTGTCTTCTTCGTTCTCAGAACAATTGAGTACCAATTTTTCCATTTTCGCCAAATACATTCAATTGATATTCGCGCCAATTTCGTTGAGTTGGGATTATTCCGTTGCTGTATTTCAACCGGTATCTTTCGGCAATCCAGCAGCATTGATCGGATTGGTATTGGCTATCGGACTCATCACTATTACGGTTGTAGGGTTATTCAAACGTTCGTTCTTTGGTTTTGCTGGTGCCATTTTCATCTCCACCTTTATTTTAACGTCGAATTTTCTTTTTCTCATCAACTGTCCATTGGGTGAACGCTTCATGTTTATCCCACTTTTAGGCATCATCATAATGGTGTTGTTGCTTGCGGAAAAGATTCCCTTTTTAAACGGTCGGAATAATGTGCTGCTATTCAGTGGAATTGCATTCGTTCTAGGTGTTCGAACCATCGCGAG
>CANGIC010000148.1 GCA_947453795.1 Flavobacteriales bacterium | reverse complement strand
TTTTCGAAGCGTCATGATTTTGCAACAGATTATGCCACGCATCAGCGGTACGCGAAGATTTACCAAAAGTGGTTGACAACATTAAACTAAAGAGCAATGGGAACAAAACGGCGTGACTTTATAAAATTAGGATTGGCAGGAGCCGCAATTAGCTTGGTGAAACCTTCACACGCATCAGAATTGATAGGTGTTGCCTTCGAAGATAAGGTGAAAGGACCTCTAGTTATATCTACCTGGAATCATGGTATTGCTGCAAATGCTGAAGCTTGGAAGGTACTTATTAATGGTGGTTCTGCGCTCGATGCCGTAGAAAAAGGGGTGAGAGTAACCGAAAGTGACCTCACTAACCGCAGTGTTGGAATTGGAGGGATGCCAGATCGTGAAGGACATGTAACACTTGATGCGTGTATCATGGACCATGATTCACGTTGCGGAGCAGTAGGGTTTTTGGAAGGCATCGCGCATCCCATTTCGGTTGCGCGCGAAATTATGGAAACCACTCAGCATGTCATGTTGGTTGGTGCAGGCGCGAAGAAGTTTGCCTTGGATCGCGGTTTTGCTACGATAAAAACACCTATTCCTGAAGTGAAAAAGGAATACGAGAAATGGAAAAAGGAAAACAAGGAGGTGTTCAAGAAGCCCGAAATTAACCACGAAAATCACGATACGATTGGTATGTTAGCGATGGATGCCAAAGGCAATTTGGCGGGATCATGCACAACCAGTGGCTGGGCCTTTAAAATGCATGGACGCTTAGGAGATTCTCCAATAATTGGCGCTGGACTATTTGTGGACAATGAGGTGGGTGCTGCGTGTGCCTCCGGATTGGGTGAAGCGATCATTCGCATCGCAGGAAGTCATACAGTTGTGGAATTGATGCGTCATGGCTATTCGCCAATGGAGGCATGTAAGGAAGCGGTGAATCGAATTATTGCGAAGCACAAGGATTTAACAAATCTTCAATGCTGCTTTTTAGCAATGGATAAAAATGGGAACGTGGGTTCTTATTCCGTATACAGTGGATTCAATTATGCCTTAAAAACGGCCACTGATGAGAAAATGGTTGACGCGCCTTTCAATAGAAATTGGGATTGATGAAGTCATTGTTGGTCATACTTGGTATCCTGGTGAATATTTCCGCCTTTGCTCAGTCATTTACTTTGGAATGGAGTATTCTTCACCCCGTAAATAAATCAAGAATCGCAGCAGGAACGCATGGGTCTGTTCAGGAGAAATTGATTGCCATTGGTGAATTGCCTGACCCTTTTTATGGAGAAAATGAGAAGGAATTTGGATGGGTTGAAAAGCACGAATGGGAGTTTCAGAGTTCTTTCTCGGTGACCAAAGCCATGTTTACCAAAGACTTCATTCAAATCACATTCCCTGGAATCGATACCTATGCTAAAGTATATCTCAACGATGTCCTCATCTTAAGTGCTGAGAATGCATTCCGTCCTTACGGGATGGACATCAAACCCTATGTGAAATTTGGGGAAAATCAACTTCGTGTCGTATTTACCCCTCCTGTACTTTACCACAAAGCGGCCTATTTGAAGGAAACGTATCATCTCCCTGCGCCAAATGATCCTGATTCGATAGCCATTTCTCCTTATACCAGAAAACCCCAATATCAATTTGGATGGGATTGGGCCTTACGCATGAATACCATAGGATTTTTGAAGCCCGTGGAAATCAATGCGTACAACAGTGCTAAAATTCTGCAGACGAACATTCAAACCAGTGCACTTTCTGATTCGAGTGCTGAATTGAACCTTGAAGTATTCCTCGAACATCCCGCAAAAGAATCACTCATTTGGCAAAGTAAACTTTTTGGCGACCTAATCATTCAAAAAGGAGAGAGCAAAGCCAGCAGAAAGGTAACGGTTCAAAACCCGAATCTGTGGTGGCCACGCGGTCAGGGTGAACAAAATTTGTACGTTGATCAATGGAATTTGGTTCCACTGGTGCGGGATGAATACCTCGTTTATGATACCAAAGAGATTCAATTCGGAATTCGAAAAGCGGAACTGGTCATGGAAAAGGACCAATGGGGGACAGGTTATTTGATTCGATTTAACGGACGACCAGTTTTTTGTAAAGGCGGAGATTATATTCCGCAAGATGTCTTTCCAGCTCGAGTGACCGATAATGATTTGCGCCGAATGGTAGCAACGATGGCTGAAAGCAATTTCAACATGGTGCGGATTTGGGGTGGAGGGTATTATCCAGATGAAGCATTTTTTGATGCGTGTGATTCACTGGGAATCATGGTTTGGCAGGATTTTATGTTCGCTTGTGCAATGTATCCCGGGGATTCTACTTTTTTGGAAAATGTCGCTGGTGAATTGGACTACCAAATTCCACGAATAGCGTCGCACCCCTCGTTGACCTTATTTAATGGGAACAATGAAGTCGATGTGGCCTGGAAAAACTGGGGATTTCAGGTGCGCTACCATATTTACGGGAAAGACGCACGCTATATAGAGGATTCGTATGATCGTTTGTTTAAGCAACTGATACCAGAGAAAATTACGCAGTGGGCTGGTTCAGCTTATGTGCATACATCTCCCTTAAGCAATTGGGGTAAAGACGAATATTACAATAGTGGGTCACAACATTATTGGGGAGTGTGGCACGGTAAAGATCCCATGAGCAATTTTGCGACTAAAATCGGACGATTCAATGCAGAGTTTGGCTTTCAGAGTTTTCCGGAATTTTCAACATTGTTGATGTTTGCGCACGAAAATCAATGGGCATTGGATTCAGCCGTGATGAAACACCATCAGAAAAGTTATGTCGGTAACGGAATGATTCTGAAACACGCCAAACTCATGTTTGGAGAGCCAAAATCCTTCCGAGAGTTTGTTTATTATTCCCAATTAACTCAAGCAGAAGCTGTTGGAATGGCAGTTACAGGTCATCGTTTGGACGCGCCAAGATGCATGGGAACTTTGTATTGGCAGTTGAACGATTGTTGGCCAGCACCGACATGGTCAAGCATTGATCATTATTGGAACAAGAAAGCGCTGCATTACAGAATCACAAAAGATTATCAGGATGTTGCTGTTTTGAGCACGGTAAACGCAGATGGCATTGAATCCTACCATTTAATTAACGACACACCCGAGAAATTCACCTGTGGGGTTAAAATGAAAGTTACTGATTTGACAGGAAAAATTCTTTGTGAAAAGGAGTTTACCCAGGAATTTGACGGTGCAAAAAGCACCAAACTTTCTACACCTTGCTTTACGGGAGAATTAAAAAACAAGAATTGTGTGGTACGCTTTGAGTGGAACGATGAGCAAGGGATAAATCGCACAAGAACGTTTTCTCGACTTCCTTCGAATCGCAACAAGACCGATCGTAAAGAAATTAAACTTGACATTGTATCAATAAATACGGAGAACAAGACAGCACTCATCAAAATTGAGAATACAAAGTACTTGCATCATTTCTGGCTGTTTTCAGACGAAGTAGGGGTTCAGTTCTCTGAGAATTTTCTTGACTTACTTCCGGGTGAACATCTCATTGAAATTCAGTTTGATGAGTTGCCCGAACTGTCTGATTTTGATTTTATGTGGATGTAATCGTCTGGAAATAAATAATTGATTTTCATTTGAAGTTATTACCATGGTAGTTAATTTTACCAAATGAAAATCGAAGAGCGCGTTCAAGCCAATTTTTCCTCGGAACAACAAAAGGTCATCATCAATCTCAGGATTACCTCCAACGTCATTGCGGCATACCAACAGCAGTTCATGGATCATTTTGACTTGACTATGCCTCAATTCAATATTTTACGCATTTTGCGCGGGGCAAAGGGACCAATAAACGTGAATACGGTAAAAGAACGCATGATTGAACGTTCGCCCAATACCACTCGGTTGATGGACAAGCTTATCGATAAAGGGTTGATTGAGCGCATCCGCTGTGAACAAGATCGTCGCGTCGTGTATGTGAACATCAGTGAAAGTGGACAAGAATTGTTGAGTCAAATTGATGGAACCGCTGACTTTTCGCATTTAACGCATCCCATGATCAGTGATGAGGAGGCAACCCAATTGAGTGATTTGTTGGATAAATTGCGTGAGACCTACGAGTGTTTGGTGTAAAACACACCCAAAGACAAATAATCAGATTACCTTTAACCGTAAAAATTTAAGTCAACTTCATGCGCCACATTCTTCTCCTTAGCATCCTGTCTTTCTTCTCCTTTGGGACCTTCGCCCAACCGGGGAAAAATCAAGCCGGAGATGGTGTTTTTTCGGGACGTGTGGTCGATCTGGAAACCAATGCCGCCATCGAATATGTGGTCGTACGCTTGTTTTCTGTTAAGGACTCCACGGTTGTCGCAGGAATTTATACCGATGCCGAAGGGAAATTTATCCTGGAAAATCTTCCTTACGGGAATTTCTACGCCTTGTTTACGTTCACGGATTTTAAACCCGAACGTGTGGATGACATTAAATTGTCTTCGACCTTAAAAGTGGCCAATGCGGGAACGATTAAACTGAAGTTGGAAGTTCAACAGTTGGGGGAGGTGAAAGCATCCGCCAATCTTGATGTATTGAAGGCAGGGATTGACAAGAAAATCTACAATGTCGGAGAAGATTTATCGGTGAGAGGGGGTACGGCAAATGATGTATTGAGCAATGTTCCATCGGTCGAGCTGGATCAAGAAGGTCGGGTCACCTTACGTGGTGATGGTTCCGTAACGATATTAATTGATGGCCGCCCGAGTTCTTTGTCTGGTGGAAATGGAAAAACCTTGTTGGATGCCTTGCCTGCAGGTTCAATTGAACGCATCGAGGTGGTGACAAACCCATCTGCGAAGTACGATCCAGACGGAACCTCAGGGATTATCAATATTGTGCTGAAAAAAAATAAACTGAAAGGATTCAATGGCATGATCAATGGCTCGGCAGGTTCAGGCGACCTTACTAGTGGAAATGTAGCGGATGGTGGGGCCTCATTGAGTTACCGCAATGGATTTTTTAATGTCTATGGGAGTTATTCAGGGCGCTACATGTCGGGGTACAGAAATAGTTACTCGTATTTGCGACAAGTGGATGCCAACGATAGTGTCACCTCCATTCGTCAAGACCGTTTAGGTACAGATTTAAACTCAGGGAATACCTTTCGCTTTGGTGCAGATTTCTATTTGAAGACACGTCATGTGCTTGGTTTTTCCGCCACGGGAAATGTCGGACAGCGCAACCGAACAGGCGAACAATGGAATTCGCGGTATCAAGGAATTGCGGGTCAAACAGCGCTGTGGAAACGAACTTCTGACGATCCAACCCAGCAACACAATTATGATTTTAACTTGAATTACCGGTATGACTTAAAGGAAGATCGTGGAAATATTGTGGTGGATTTCAATCAATCCTTAGGAAGAGAAGATATTCAAGGGTATTACGGTCAAACTTATTTTGCCTCGGATTCGATTACGCCATTATTTACGTCCACGCAGCAACAGTTGTTCAACAAAGAAAAAAATAACATCACGACAGGTCAAGTGGACTTTACTTATCTGTATCCCAAAATCGGAGCGCGCCTAGAAACAGGCGTAAAGACAATTATTCGTCAGCAAGAGGTAAATACCCATTCAGAAACCTTTGATCCCGTAGCAGGTAATTTTTTCCAAGATACCTTAGCCAATTTTCTATACCGGTATAATGAACAGATTTATAGTGCCTATGGCATTTTTGGTCAACAGATCGGGAAAATAAAATACCAAGCTGGAATTCGTTTTGAAAAGGCGTACCAAATTCCAGATCTTGTGAGTGATAGCATACGCATTGTGAACGACTATTTAAATTTCTTTCCTTCCGCACATTTGCGCTATGCGTTTACCCCAAAATCTGAAATGAGTTTGAGTTATTCGCGACGCATAAACCGGGCAAATTCTGGGGACTTAAACCCTTTTACCAACTATTCCGATCCTTTCAATCTTCGAAAAGGGAATCCTTACTTACAGCCAGAATATATCGATTCATACGATTTGGGGTATTCCAATGAAATGAAAAAAGTGACGCTTACCACAAGTGTGTTTTACCGCTACACCACCGGGGTAATTACGCGAGTGAAAGAGTTCTACAGCAACAACACTTCTGCGGTAACTTTCGCAAACATCGATAAAAGTCATTCCGTTGGACTTGAGTTCATCGCGGTCGTAAAACCCTTCAAGTGGTGGAAAAATACGATTTCAGCCAATGCGAATTACATCCAGTATGTGGACAATACGCCAGGGGTGAATTGGAACGTAAACGGAATCAACTGGAATGTCAAGTATGCGGGAACAGTGGAGTTTTGGAAGAAAACAGCATCTATTCAACTCAATGCGGCCTATAATGCGCCAAGAATTTCAGTACAAGGTCGTGCACAGCGTCGCGGACCGGTTGATATTTCAGGTGAAAAAACATTCAAAGACGGCAAATGGTCACTTGGCTTTAAAGTCACAGACATTTTCAATCGTCAAGGATTCTACCTAACCGTAGACCAACCCGGAATCGATCAAGTAGTTGAATATAAGTGGTTAACCCGCAAGTATTATTTGACCTTTTCCTACAAATTTGGAAAACTGGAA
>CANGIC010000147.1 GCA_947453795.1 Flavobacteriales bacterium | reverse complement strand
GCCTGCTTGATCCCTGAAATGATGTAGCCAACATCGCCAGCGCGCACCTCTTTCTTAGGACTAAGTTCCATTTTCAGAATCCCAATTTCATCTGCATTGTATTCTTTGCCTGTATTGAAAAATTTTACCCGATCACCTTTCTTGATGACACCATTTTTCACCCGGTAATAGGCGATAATTCCTCGGAAGGAGTTAAAAACGGAGTCAAAAATCATGGCTTGCAACGGGGCACTTTCATCTCCCTTTGGAGCAGGGATTCGGTTGATTACCGCCTCAAGGATACGATCTACGCCGAGTCCTGTTTTTCCCGATGCAGGGATGATGTCCTCGAGTTCACAGCCGATCAACTCTACAATTTGGTCTGACACTTCCTCTGGCATCGCCCCAGGAAGGTCCATTTTATTTAAAATTGGAATGATCTCTAAATCGTGCTCCAAGGCCAAATACAGGTTGGAAATGGTCTGTGCTTCAATTCCTTGTGAGGCATCTACAATCAATAAGGCACCTTCGCATGCGGCAATCGAACGAGAAACTTCATACGAGAAATCCACGTGTCCAGGAGTGTCGATGAGGTTCAGCACATAGTCTTGCCCTTCAAAGGTGTAGTTCATCTGAATGGCGTGACTCTTAATGGTGATTCCTCGTTCACGCTCCAAATCCATGTCATCGAGCGCTTGCGCTTGCATTTCACGGTCGGAAATGGTGCCAGTCGTCTGCAAAAGGCGGTCTGCCAAGGTGCTTTTCCCGTGATCAATATGTGCGATGATGCAAAAGTTGCGGATGTTTTTCATAATTCTTTGCCGTTCGTTTTCAAGGCCATTAAGCCCGCAAAAATACATTAAAAATCCCAATTTTTATGGAATTACATCGCATGTACAGCACGATTGCGAATTGACTGAAATAGAAAAGAGGAGCTTGTGTGCTCCTCTCTTCTTTACCTAACCTACTACTACTTATGAAAACTAACTAAACGTTCTAAACAATAATTTCAAATCGTATGCCAAAGTTGGCTTGTTTGATCTGAGATTTGATAGTTAAACGCTTATAAGACGCTTTAATTACACCTCCTGTTCTGCTTTTAACTTTTTTTGGGATTATTGCCCTGAGCAATAAATTCATTTAAGTATTGAATAACAATGTATTAATTCAATATTTCACGGATAAAACCACATGACTAAAATTGAATTTTATACACCACATTTGGGAAGAACCCAAGTTGATAGGTTGTACTGAGCGCTTGCTTCATGCTGTCGTAACTCTGTGAAAACACATTTTTGTGGTTGGTGACGTTTTGTAAGTCCAAAGAAATTGTCTGCGCTATTTTTCGTTTGGCACTGTTCAAGGTAAAACCGGCCTTGACATCCAAACGGTAATACATGGCGTAATAACTTGAATAGGCATCTGTTGAACGGACTTCATGTCCAAATGCAGTAGAACTGATCAAGTCAATGGGGGTATAAGCCCTTCCGCCAGCTTGGGTGAATTTAACATCAAGTGAAAATCGGTGTCGCTTGTCTTGACCCATTTTCCATTCTTTTCCTGCTAAAACATTGTACACATAGCGGCCATTAAATGCAGTATTTCGCTCCACGCCATCACTACCTTTGTACTTGGAGGAGTATATGGAACCCGTCACCAAGGCATAATACCCTTTACTGAAGAATTTTTCGATGGTGAGTTCAACGCCGTAATTTGATCCTGTTCCTGTATTCACCAAACTATCGGTCAAATCTGCTCGAAAGGTAGATCCTGTATTCAACATGGAATAACTGCTGGAATAGGAGGTTACGGGTACATTGTAGATCGACTGATAATAGATTTCGGTCTTCACTCTCCACTCTTTAAACGGTTGAATATTGTAGCCCAATACAAAGTGATGACTTTTTGTAAATCCTAAGTTTTTATTATTGTAAACCGTATTTCCACCGGCGTCTTTTGCTTCCAAAAAGTACACATTAACAGGTTGCATTTGTGAATGAAGACCATAGCCGAAGTTAATGCTGCTTTTATCCGTGACATTGTACACTAAACCTAACCTTGGCTCAATAGCTGTCGCTTTGTTCAGGAAAAAGTACTGTGAATGTACTCCTGCATTGAGGGTAATTCTATTGGTAAGGTTGTATTTCAAATGCGCATAAGCTTGGGCCAAATTGGTGTTGTTTTGAGAGTCCCAGATTTGCTTTTCAGGGGCAAAATAGTTGTCTTTCGTTTTGTAAAAAAGGTCTACGCCAATAATTTCATCTTGAATCCCTGCCTTAAAAAATAATCTTGAATTGATTTTTAAATGGTAATTGCTACTCAAGAAATAGGCGGTTTTTGCGGAGTTGTTTACCTCACGCTTGAATAGACTATCGTTCATGTGGTCCCTGTCGTAAGAGGTTTGATAATTGGATGCGTAGTTGATCCCTATTGTCGTGGAGATAAATGATTTTTTCGTGAGCTGCTTGTAATGGTTGATTCCACCGATGCCAATTTTACTCGCAAAATCAACCTTGTTTCCATTGCCATACAAGGTGTTTGGCGATCCACCACCAATTTTTATAGTGCTTGTAGCCAAGATTCCAAATAGTGAAAAGCGACCAAATTTAGTGTCGCCACTGTTTAACTTAAACGACAAATCTTGGTAGGATGGGGTGGCTGTCGTGCCAATATTTACACCGACTGCTTGGGCAATCCCCGCAAGGGAGTAGCGGTATCCGATCAAATAGGAGGCGTCACTTTTTTTGCTAAATGGACCTTCTGTGGTGAGCTCTAGCCCTGTAATAACGCCAGCTTGAAGTGTAGTTTCACGGTGTCTGTTGTTTCCATTTCGAAACCCTAAATCAAATACCCCAGAGGTGGCATTGCCATATTCGGAAGGAAAAGCAGAGGTGAAGAAATCTGAATTCTTGAGCAGGTTGGTGTTCACTGCACTTACTGCACCTCCTGTCGTTCCAACAGAAGCGAAATGGTTGGGATTGGTGATGTTCATCCCGTCCAATCTCCACAGCACACCTACGGGTGAATTGCCGCGAATAACGATATCATTTCTGCTGTCATCAGGCGCACTGACACCAGCAAAGTTAGCCGCCAAACGCGCAGGATCACTCCGTCCACCAGCATAGCGATTGACTTCTTCCATAGAAAAGGTTCGCGCACTGACAGTCGCCAACTTGTTGATGGAACCACCTTTATTTTCGCTCTTCACAACCATTTCAGTCAACTGCTGAAATTCTTCTTCGAGGGCAATGTCGAGTAAGACTTCCTTCCCAGAGGTTACGATGACATTCGGAAGAATAACTGCTTTGTACCCGCTAAAACTGATTTTTATTTCATAACGATCTGGTGCGATGTTGGGCAAGGAAAAGTTTCCAACTGAATCCGAAAATACACCAAGATTAAGACTCACAATTTGAATGGCCACCCCTGGAATGGGAGATTGTGAATGTTTGTCGATGACCTTACCACGGATGGTTTGTGTGTTGTTTTGGCCAAGAATGATAAAGGGAAAAAGAAAAATAAAAAGGAATAAGCGCATCATAGAATGTCTGAAATTTTGAATGGCAAAATTGCCAAGTCGCTCATTTAGATGCTAGAACTTCGTCTCTCTTGCGGTAGGTACATGAAAAAATCCATTCAAACTTTTGAAATGGGATGACGCTGCATCGCAATTATTCTATAAATTCGTTGTCCATGAGCACACCATCAGAAAAAAATGGAAATATTGGGCTGCGCTATCGCTCGGTTTCTACGGTTATTGGGATTTCCCTCGTTTTATTTATGATTGGACTGGTCCTAGGCGGTGTCTTTGGATTGGAAAATGTGCAACGTCAGGCCAAGGAAAGCTTGCAAGGAGACTTGTTTTTTACCCCCGAATTGAATAACGCGGACATTAAACAAATTGAGCAGGAACTGAAATCATGGAAGGAATTTAGCGATGTGTTCTACATCTCCCCCGAACGTGCCATTGAGGAGTTTAGCGGTCAAGACGAAAACGCCGAAGAAATTTTGGCCATCTTCGAAGGAGAAAATCCATTGCCACCAACGATTGGTTTCAAGCCCAAAGCTGAATATGCCACCAAGCAAGGAATGGAAAAAATCAAGGCCGCTTTGCTCAAGGCCTATCCCGATGAAATTGATGAGGTGAACTACGACAAATCAAGTGTGGAAGATGTCAATCTCGGTTTTCGCCAGTTCGTTTTTCTTTTCTTAACAGTGGCCGCTCTGCTGATTATCATTGCCGTGGCCATGATTAACAATACGATCCGAATGGCGCTCTATTCGAAACGCTTCACCATCAAAACCATGCAATTGGTGGGTGCCACACCATCGTATATTCGCCGTCCATTCATCGTGCGTTCGGTGTTCAATGGTGTGATCTCTGCGGTGATTGGTCTTGCCTTGCTCATGACACTATTCTTTGCCCTGAACAATGCAATGGATACCATCGAGATCACCTACTCGTTGAAAAGTTTTGTTCTCCTGTGCTCCTCACTGCTGTTTATTGGAATCGTTATTTCTGTGGTGTCTACGTGGTTTGCGCTTAACAAATATTTGAGAATGAAATTAGACGATTTGTATTAAATTTGACGCATGGAAAAGAAGAATACACACGCCTTTGGCTTTCGTAAGGAAAATTATAAATTCTTAATCATTGGTCTTGCAGTCAATATCCTTGGGTATCTCTTGATGATTGGTGGCGCAGCGAAGGATCCAAATTCTTTCGATGAATCCGAATTGTTTAGCGAGGTCCGAATCACTGTTGCACCTATGCTTATTGTTGCTGGATTTGTGGTTATCCTTTATTCCATCATGAAAAAACCGGCTTCGAAAGGAACCGAACTCGAGAAAT
The DNA here is from genome assembly GCA_947453795.1 of Flavobacteriales bacterium. Lineage (GTDB taxonomy): Bacteria > Bacteroidota > Bacteroidia > Flavobacteriales_D > Crocinitomicaceae > M0103. The sequence continues at coordinate 1,765 of CANGIC010000147.1, read as the reverse complement.
CTTCCTCATCGGTGGATACATCATCGAAATAAACCCCTTTTTCAATGGATTTAATTCAGGCGCTGATCCTGGCAGTTGTGGAGGGACTCACGGAGTTTCTTCCAATCTCCTCTACGGCTCACATGATTTTTACAAGTGCCATCTTTGAAACTCAAGATGATGCCTTCGTGAAATTGTTTCAAGTATCCATCCAGTTTGGTGCAATTCTCTCGGTTATCGTGCTGTACTGGCGCAAATTCATGGACTTCAAATCGTTCAACTTTTACATCAAATTGGCCATCGCTGTGATTCCTGCCTTGGTGCTCGGAAAATTGTTTGACGATAAAATTGAAGCGGTACTCGGAAACCCTGTGCCTATTGCCATTGTCTTGATCATTGGTGGAGTCATCCTCCTTTTTGTCGACCGCCTGTTCAAACGACCAAGAATTCAAATCGAGGAAAACATTACTATCCGCAAAGCACTCACCATCGGATTTTGGCAATGCCTGGCCATGATGCCTGGAACAAGCCGTTCGGCAGCATCCATCATTGGGGGAATGCAACAAGGACTAACGCGCAAACTTGCCGCTGAATTTTCATTTTTTCTAGCCGTTCCAACCATGCTGGCGGTGACCGCGTATTCCATTTTTCTGAAAGATTGGAAATACGAAGGCGTGGAACAAAAAGGCTACGAAATGATTGCCCAATCGACGGACAACATCACCTTTTTTATCGTGGGAAATGTCCTTGCATTTTTGGTTGCGATGCTCGCGATTAAGGTGTTTATAGGCCTAATCGATAAATATGGCTTTCGCATCTGGGGATGGTACCGCATCATCGCTGGGACAATCTTGTTGATTTACTTTACACGTTAATGGATTTTTTAGCTGGAGAGACCATCTTGGTCGATAAGCCCTTGGGATGGACGTCATTCGATGTGGTCAACAAGGTACGTTGGAACTTGAAGCGTGCATTGGACGTGAAAAACATCAAGGTGGGTCATGCGGGAACACTTGACCCTTTGGCCAGCGGTCTGCTGATCCTATGCACAGGAAAACACACCAAGACCATTGATTCCATCATGGCAGGTGAAAAAACCTACACGGGAACAATTCTCCTGGGAAAAACTACACCCTCCTACGATCTGGAAACGGAATATGACGCTGAATATCCATTGGACCACATCACCAAAGAAGCAATGGATGCCATCGTGCGAGAACTCACGGGTAACATCATGCAAGTGCCCCCGGTATTCTCCGCCAAACAAGTGGATGGCCAACGGGCCTATGATTTGGCGCGCGCAGGAAAAACAGTGGAATTGAAAGCCAACGCCATTGAAGTCTCGAAATTCAGCATTGACGCATCAAGATTCCCGGAAATTGACTTCGAAATTTCCTGCTCTAAAGGAACCTACATCCGATCTATTGCCCATGATTTCGGTAAAATGCTGAATTCCGGTGGAACTTTAATTCGCTTGCGCCGCACAAAATCTGGATCCTTTGACGTCGAAAAGGCCTATACTGTTGATGCGTTGCTCGAAGTGATACAAACGACTATTTCTAGTTACTAATTATTAATTACGAGTTACGAGTTGCGAGTTACGAGTTACGAGTTACTAGTTTGAAACTAAACTCTTCGAAGATGGATGAAGTCCTTAAGCGCAGCGGTCCTTTGTCCTTCGAAGCTCAAAGAGCGAAGAAGTGTCCTATGTCCTTCAAGGTACCTTCTTTCAGATGAAATTCAAAATTTGACGCTTTGCGATTTGATCCCTTCGGGAATTTAGCAT
>CANGIC010000146.1 GCA_947453795.1 Flavobacteriales bacterium | reverse complement strand
CCAAAACGCTGTTCATCTGTCAGCAAATTCGATTCAACCAATTCGCTTCTATCTTGCAAAGAGATGTCGGGAAACCATAGTCGGTCTGTCAACTCCTCTGGTACTAAAAATCCAATTCCACCACCTTTTGTTGGTTTTTGTGGGCGCTGGGTTCGCGTACCTTTGACAAATCGACCTTCGGGTGTAATCTCAATTCCTGTCAACTGTGCAAAGCAATTGTGTAAGACAGCACCAAGGTTGGAGTCCTTATGCTGATTGATGATATACAAACGCTCTTCAGGTCGCGTCATTCCAACATAGGCGAGATTTACCTTATCCGTTAAAATTTGAGCAGTCTCATTTATATTCAAGGCACAAACATCAGGTGAAGGGTGAGTTTTACTTAATGTGGTATACAGGATATATTCACCTGCCTCCACCAAAAACTTCGATTGTGGCTTTAACTTAATCGAAAAATCCATGTCTGGAATGATCACGACAGGGAATTCGAGTCCTTTCGATTTATGGATGGTCATGATGCGAATGGCGTCCTCACTTTCTGGCAATTGGATCGCCAATCTGCCTTTGTTCTCTTCGTAATAATTCAAGAAATCTTTCAATTCTGGACCACGATTCAACTCGAAACTATGCGCAGCGTCGGTAAAATGGTGCAGGTATGGATTATTGAGTTCCGTCCACCCCATCAAGGCATAGAATTGCGTGATAAGGTCATACAGGTTTTCATATTTATAAAAGAAGCTGTCTCTACCTCCGAAATAATCCGTCAAAAACTGAGCATCATCAAATACAGTATAATTCTTCCCTTTTGCAGACACTTTTCGTTCAAGGTACTTCTTGTACTCATTGTAGCCCAAACCTTTGCTAATTCTAAAGAACAACTCGGCAAATTTGCGCTTTTCACTTTCAGAAGAAGGATTCAAGCGCCGGCGAATAAACGAAACAATCAACTTTACGCGCACCTCATTTTGAATCAAAAGGGACTCGGACGAAACCACCTTATACCCCGCTTTGGTCAATTCAACGGCCCAAACATTGGCTTTTTCATTGACCTCACTTAGAATACAGATATCACCGCGTTTAAATCCATCGGCTTCACACTGTTCTATCCATTCGATGATCTGTGGTACCTTTTCAATGGCTGGAGTGTCGCCTGGTTCAGAGATTATCTCGACATACCCTTCCTTTTTTGACTCTACATTTTGTGTAATGGTCTGGTAGAAATCCTTTGATTGAGCCGGTAAAGATTCACGCAAGAGTGTAAAAAAGTCATTGTTCAATTCCACAATTTGACGCGCTGACCGCCAATTGCTCGCCAAGGGTTCTACCACCCCCATTTGGTCAAAAAACTGTGACCACTCTTCAATCTTCGCCTCCTTTTCGGGGTTGAAAATCCGAGGCAAGGCCACGAACTGTTCAGCAACACCATTCTTGAAACGGTAAATCGATTGCTTTGGATCGCCAACGATTAAATTCCTTCGTTCATGGCCTAAGGATTCATGGACGAGAGGTACCATGTTCAACCATTGCAGACGCGAGGTATCTTGAAATTCATCCAGCAAGAAGTGGTGAAAACGGCTGCCCAATCGCTCATAGATAAACGGGGCCTCTTCTCCCCTGACCAATTGAGAAATTAAGGTATTGAATTCAGAAATACGGATGAGTTGCTTGTCCTTTTTAATGCCATCAATCGATCGTGCCATGTATTGCAACAAAGCCATGTTGTAGAAATTTTTCAGAAAGGCACCCAAGACACCAAGACGCGGCAACAAGGCATCAAATTGATGTTGTAAATCAATGCACGCATTTCTTAAATCTTCAGGGAAAATTCGTCCCGCTGGAGGATCTACGCTGCATTGATTTTCAATAAACGCCGGTGAAAAAAGTGAATTTGGAAATGAACCCATTCCCGCTATTTTCCGCAAGGCCTTGCCCGTTGTTGATTTCCCAGGCAACAAATCATCGCTCAAGCCCAATTGCTCATACTGATCAGAAACGACTCTTACTTGGGCAAGGAATTCATTTTCCAGGTTTTGGTATTCCTCCCTCAAGGCACGTCTCCTCAAGGGTGAAAAGTCCATCCCCATCAGCTTTGCGATTAACAATTGATCGCGCTCCTTGCTCAACACTTTTCCAAACTCCACCAATTGATCCCGAAAATTCCAGCGCTCTCCTTCGTCCAAATTGCTTTTTGCATATTCAAAAACGGTTTCCGTCAACTCTTGAACCCCTTGATCTCCGAGCTGGTCCAACAATAAATCCACAACCTCCTCGATGACTTCGCGCTCATTCAAGATTACCTCAAAATCATTGGGTAAATCCAAATCACGGGAGAAGGAGCGAATTAAGCGCAGGTTGAATTTGTCGATGGTCATCACAAACAAATCCTCGTAGCGATGGAGTACATTCTTCAGCACCTTGCGGGCTCGTGTGTGCACATCTGCGGCAGATATACCCATTTCAAGTGCCAGTTCTTCCGCGTACTCCTCACTTTTTTTGCCATAGATTAAGGGATGACTGAGTTCGTCCAAGGCCTTTAAAATTCTGGTTTTCATCTCTAGCGATGCCTTATTCGTAAAGGTCATTGCGATAATTTGTGAAAACTGCAAAACGTTTGCAGAATCTGCCAAAACCATTTTCATGTATTGTTTTACAAGACTGTAGGTCTTTCCACTTCCAGCAGAAGCATTTAGGACAAGTAAAGCTGCGTTTGTTTCTGGCATAGATCTGTTCGAATGAAGAATTTTAACAAAGAATAAAGTTAAAAGTAAAACCTTGTTTACTTACATTTGTTATTACGGAATATGAGAACTCTTTTAACATTTGTTTTGGTAGCGCTGACGTTGGGGGCATGCAAAGACAAGCCAGCTGATCAAGTGCCACTTGTGGAGAAACTGAAAGTAACGGTTCAGCCCACTTATGGCGCTGTTCATTTGGAGTTGGATTCAACTTACAGCACACCTCAAGGGTACGACATTCAATTTACAGACTTAAAATTTTACGCATCAGAAATTGGCAATGGTGCAACCATTCTTTGCCGCACGGCGCTCTTTGATTTCCGCACAAATGGCGTTGCTCTTTTCAATAAAGAGGGAAAACATGGCGATTACAGTACTTTAAATGCCAATGTGGGAATCGGCACAACCTACAACCATGCGGATCCAACGGTATATGATGTGACAGATCCGTTGAACATCCAAGTGGCCAACGACATGTATTGGACTTGGGGCGCAGGTTATATCTTCTTAAAAATCGAAGCGCGGGTCGATACCATACCAGATAATATTGCAAATTATGACCATTTCGTTACCTTTCATGTTGGAAGTGATGCCATTCTTCAACCCTTTCAATTCTCAGGGTTAACATGGTTGGATTTGGGAAATGCGCAATACCATTTACCGCTAAAGTTAGACCTGCAAAAATTCCTAGACAATGGGGTGCAGTCGTTTGATTTAAAGACCGAATTTACGTCTCATTCGCATGTAGGACAAGAAGCGATTAGTTTAAAAGTGATGCAAAACTTCAAAGACGCCATTGGCTTATATTGATGCGCTATTTTCTTTACATATTTCTTGCGCTTAGCTCCTCGATTGTATTTTTTGCTTGTCGAAAAGACAAAGTTGGACATACACCAACTCCTTACGCACTGAACATACCTTCTCATTTTCCAAAAATGAGCATTCCTGCTGACAATCCGATGACGGTTGAAGGGGTGCAACTTGGCCGAAAACTATTTTATGAAGAACTGCTCAGCGGAGACAATACCATGTCGTGTGCTTCATGTCATGCCCCAAACCATGCCTTTTCTGATCCAAATAAATTTTCTACTGGAATTGATGGTATTCAAGGGAACCGCAATTCAATGGCCTTGGTCAATTTAGGGTGGCAAGATTTCTTCTTCTGGGATGGGCGCGCAAAAACACTTGAAGAACAAATTTTAGGACCCGTGCCTAACCCCATTGAAATGCACCAGGAATGGAAAGATGCGGTAGCGAAATTGGACGCTGATGTCAACTACCGAAATATGTTCTTTCGTGCTTTTGGGGAAGCGGGTATTGATTCAACCAAAGTAGCAAAAGCCATTGCTCAATTCCTTCGCACACTCATTTCTGGTTCGTCCAAGTTTGATGTGATGTACAAATATGAAAATGGCTTGCCTCTATCAACCGCCGAACAAGCAAAACTAACCACCATCTCCGTTGACGAGTGGGGGGGGTATGATTTATTTAAAAGCTTAAATGGAGCGGATTGTTTCCATTGTCACAATGGTCCTCTAATGAATGTGAAACTGTATAGTAACAATGGACTTGATGCCACGTTTACTGATCTCGGTCGGGGTGCAATTACAGGCAGTCCGAACGACAACGGAAAATTTAAAGTACCTACATTGAGAAATATAGAATTAACTGCACCTTACATGCACGATGGGCGTTTCTCCACCTTGGATGAAGTGATTGAACACTATTCTACAGGCGTTGTGATTAGTCCTACGATTGATCCGAAGATTGAATACGCCGCGCAAGGAGGTGTTCAATTGGATGCCCAAGAAAAATACCTGTTGAAGCAGTTTTTACTCACCCTTACGGATTTCGATTTTATCAATAATCCAGATTTTCAAGATCCACACTGATAGAATTGCGCTGAATTTTGTTTCTTTACGCTCCTTTTTGCTAGAAAGCACAACCATGATTGACGAACGAAGATTGACCACCGAGGAAAAGGCCTTGAAAATTAACCTGACACAAGACATTTACGGGTGTTTTGCAGAAATTGGTGCAGGCCAAGAGGTCGCTGCCAACTTTTTTAAGGCAGGAGGAAGTTCGGGAACCATTGCCTTTACCCAGTCCGCGTACGACATGAAGGTTTCGGATTCCATGTACGGTGAGGCGTCGCGCTATGTGTGTGAGGAACGCTTATTGACCATGCTTGACACGGAATACAACACCTTAAAATTCCGTCTACCAAATAAATACAAGGAGTCTCGATTTTTTGCGTTTTGCAATACCGTTGAATCCCTAAACTACCACAAGACCAATCAAGGTCAAGGATGGGTAGGAATTCGCTTTCAATTGAACCTTGAAGCAGCTCCCAATGACATTATCTTGCACATTAAAATGCATGACAACAGTCACAAAGCGCAACAAGAAGCGTTGGGAATCTTGGGTGTAAACCTTATTTATGCGGCTTATTTCAACTATACGGATCTGGATGAACTGCTGGACAACTTGGTACACCGTCTTCCACGTGATCGCATGGAAATAGACATGCTCCGGGTTTCAGGTCCAGATTTCGAACATTTTGACAACCGTGTGATTGCCTTAAATCTTGTGAAACGCGGCATTACCGATGCGACGATGTTCGATTTGTGTGGGAATGTGCTCCAACCAGCAACAGCGCTTTACAAGCAAAATATTCTGTTGATGCGTGGCCGTTTTCGTCCTGTAACGAAGGTACATATCGACATGATTGAAAAGGGGAAAATGCAATTCTTGAAAGAGGAAGGTGTTGACCCAGAGAAGTTGCAAGTCATCTTTGAATTGACGCTGAAGGACTTAACCGCAGAAGGAAAAATTTCCATCAAAGACTTTATTGATCGTGCGGAATTGTTGGGTTCATTAGGATATACAGTAATGATTTCGAATTATTTGAAACATTACAAAATGATTGATTACCTCGCGTCGATCGCCAAAGAAAAACGGATGGGTGTCATTGCTGGAATTTATAACCTACACACCATTTTTGACGAACGCTATTACGACAATCTGCCTGGCGGCTTGCTCGAAGCGTTTGGACGAGGGTTTGGACACAATGTCAAAATGTTTGTCTATCCAGCAATCAATGTGGACACTGGCGAGCTGTATGAATTGGATGATTTTCAGCATAAGCCAAACATGAGTGGACTCTTGCGCTATTTGAAGGACAACAACAAACTCGCGGCATTTGAATCCTTTGACCCCAAACTTTTACATATCATGTCGGACGATGTCTTGTCGAAAATTCATGCCGGTGCGTCTATTTGGGAGGATGATGTGCCCGTTGAGGTGGTGAAAGCCATCAAGTTTTACGAATTGTTTGGTTACCACCCGAAGACGGAAAATAGTGTTGCGCATTAATCCTGCTCATGCCTCACATTAAAAACGCCCTCATTCGCTACCGGATCATCGATCGATCGATTCGAAACAAGTACAAACCCTTTCCATCGAAAAAGGAGTTGAGAGAAGCCTGTGAGGAAGCGTTATATGGAATGTCCGACGGAGCGAATATTTGTGATTCAACGATCGAAAAAGACATGTTTGCCATGAAAATGGAACACGATGCGCCGATAAAATACAGCAAAAAAAACGGTGGGTATTACTACGAAGATCCCGATTTCTCCATCAATGACATTCCCTTAACAGAAGAAGATTTAAGCGCCATACGCTTTGCCGTGAACACACTTATGCAATTCCGAGATGTGGAAATGTTTAAGCAATTCGGAAACGCCATCGATAAAATTGTTGACCGCGTTTCGATTTCAACACATCCCGAGGACAAAGACATCAGTCAATTTGTGCAATTCGAAACGGCGCTGTCCTCTGGAGGAAACGAATACTTACCGGAAATTCTAAAT
>CANGIC010000145.1 GCA_947453795.1 Flavobacteriales bacterium | reverse complement strand
GAAACCGAAAGTAAGAATCCTTTCATCGTGAACCAAAAATAGTGCTACCCACACGAATCATAGTACTGCCTTCCTCAACGGCAATTCGGTAATCGCCACTCATTCCCATAGAAATTTCTGTGAATGCATCCGAAGTGCTGAAATAGCTGTCTTTCAGTGTGTCGAAAAGTGATTTTAAGGTGTGAAATTCATGGCGAACTAGTGCTTGATTCTCGGTGAAAGAAGCCATTCCCATAATTCCAACAATGCGAATATTTTGAAGCATTCCGTATTCGGGGGAATCCAATAATTCTTTGGCCTCGATCATGTTCAGTCCAAATTTTGTTTCTTCCGACGCGACATGAAATTGAAGCAAACAATCAATGGTCCGCTTATTTTTCTGTGCCTGCTTGTTGATTTCTTGCAGCAATTTCAAACTGTCCACGGAATGAATCAGTTGAACGAAGGGCGCGATGTACTTCACCTTGTTGCTTTGAAGGTGACCAATTAAATGCCAATCAATATCCTTTGGTAACTGCTCATACTTCGCAGCCATTTCTTGGACTTTATTTTCTCCAAACACGCGTTGGCCGGCATAATAGGCCTCTTTAATGGCTTCAATCGGTTTGGTTTTTGAAACGGCAACAAGCGTGACTCGTGCATCAATTTCTTTTCGAATGTCCGAAATTCGCTTTTGGATGCTCATTCGTTGATGTTATAAATGGTGAGTCCACTGCGAAGTTTTGGTTCTACCCAAGTCGACTTTGGGGGCATGATCAGGTGATTGTCGGCTACGCGCTTTACTTCGTCCATAGCCACTGGATACAAGACGAAGGCAACGCTGTTTTCGATGGAACCAATTCGCTTTTCAAGTTTTGAAATGGGCTCTGCACCACTCATGAATTCAACATGTTCATCCGTTTTTAAATCCTTGATGCCAAGGATCGGCGTCAGAACATAGTGTGTTAAGATCTCCGCGTCCAGACAACGGACAGGGTGATTGTTGTCGACGATATCTGCATGACATTCCAAGCTGTACCAATTTCCATTGAGGCACATGCTCAATTGATGAGCGTGATTTGGCTTTTCGAAGGAATTCAGCGCAATTACATCGAAGGACTCCTTTAATTTCCCAATGAAATTATCCGTTGAAAGGCCGTTTAGTGTTTTTATTATGCGGTTGAATTCTAAAATTTGAAGGACCTCCTCATCAATAAAAAAAGCGAGAAAGTAGTCTTCATTTGAAAAATGGGATGTTCCTTTACGTTCACGTTCCTTTTTTAATCGAGCGGAAGATGCCGAACGGTGATGACCATCCGCAATGTAGGTCACCGGAATATCTAGAAAAACGCTACAAAGTTTTTTTGTCAATTCCTGATCGACTACCCAAAGTTCGTGTTTGATGCGATCGGTGGTGGTGAACTCGTACTCTGGACGATTCTCTGTGCACTGATTCAGAAGCGTTTGAACACCTGAGTGATGTGGATGGGCAAGCAACACGGGCTCCGCATTATACCCCACGATGTCCAAATAAGTGGTAAACATTTCTTCCCTGGAGGTCAATGTAGCTTCGTGTTTCCGAATCAAATCAGATTCATATTCTGCGATACTTGCACCAGCAATAACACCGGTGAAAACATGGTCTCCTTTTGTCTGGCGATAAATATAAAGATGTGGGTCCTTGTCTTGGACTAAAATTCCGTCATCGATAAATTCAGCATATTTTTCTTTGACCAATTCGAAGCGCTCCGGAGAATTTGGGGCGGTATGTTTCTCACTTTCAAACTCTGGATTGATAATACGCAATAGGGTGAAGGGATTGTCCTCCAGTTTGGCTTTCAAAACGTTCTGTGTGTATGAATAATAAGGTCGGGTTGCGACAAGGTGAACTTTGTCACGCACAGGTCTTATTGCCTTGAATGGAGAAATTCGAGCCATCTGTAATGGAATTTAGCGTTCGGATTAGTTTTGTTTTCCGAAGGCAGTTATGATTAAGTCAGCAAGTTCTTCCCCGATGCGGTCTTGCGCCTCAACGGTAGCCGCACCGATGTGAGGTGTACATGCAATTTTAGGATGTGACAAAAGGTCTTTGCGCGGATTCGGTTCGTTTTCAAAGACATCCAATGCACATCCAGCGACTTGACCACTATTCAGCGCTGACAGTAAATGGTCCTCATTGATTACTCCGCCGCGCGCTGCATTCACCAAACGAACACCTTTTTTCATTTTAGCAAATTGTTCAGCAGCGATGACCGCTGATCCATCTGCTTGTTTGGGAACGTGAATTGAAATGTAATCCATTTCACCCAATCGTTCAGAAAGTGACGTGCTGGGAATGATTTCAACCGATGCGGATGCACCATTACCAAGTGGAATTTGCACAGCGATCGGTGCTGATTTTTTATCAATGGCGATGACATTCATTCCACACCCTAAGGCGTAGGAAGCGACGCTTTGTCCAATCCTTCCAAATCCAATGATTCCAAGCGTTTTACCTCGAAGTTCAACGCCTTTTGCATAGTTCTTCTTCAAAGTGGAAAAATCACCAGACTCCATTTGTTTGTAAGAGTCGTTCAAAAAGCGGGATAAAGCAAATAAGTGACCCATCACCAATTCGGCAACAGACTGAGAAGATGAGGCCGGAGTATTTATAACCTGAACACCTTTTTCACGGGCATACGCCACATCGATATTGTCCATGCCAACGCCACCTCTTCCAATGAGCTTTAGCCCCGGACAAGCGTCGACAACTTCCTTGCGAACCGTTGTTGCGCTTCGCACCAAAATCATTTCGATGCCTTGTTCATTCACCGCCGTGGCCAACTCTTCTTGCGCCACCTTTTCAGTGATTACTGTAAATCCGGCTGCCTCTAAAAGGGACTTTCCAAGTGCAGATATTCCGTCGTTTGCTAGTATTTTCATTGCCAAAATATTAAAATCAATTAGCCGTTTTTACGTGTAAACTCGCGCATTACTTCCACCAATACCTGAACACTCTCAATGGGAAGGGCATTGTACATGGACGCGCGGTAACCGCCAGTAGAACGGTGTCCGGGGAGTCCAACAATATCTGCTGATTTCCAAAGTTGATCGAAAGCGGCTTGGTGCGCTTCATTATTTAGGGTAAAGGTCACATTCATTTTCGAACGGTCTTCGTGCGCCACTGAACCATTGAATAGAGGATTGACATCAATTTCAGCATAGAGCATAGCTGCTTTCGCGTTGTTTTTCGCTTCCATCGCTTTCACTCCGCCGTTTGCCATTAAATTGCGCAGGTTGAGCATCGCGACATATACACTAAAAACTGGAGGTGTATTGAGCATAGATTCCTTTTCAACGTGTTGTTTTAAATCCAAATACGTTGGCATAAAAGGAGAAGTCGATTTTCCAAGTACGTCATCTTTGACAATGTATAAAGTTGCACCTGCTGGACCGAGATTTTTTTGGGCCCCTGCATAGATCAAATCGAAATCTGCCACATTAATTTCCTTAGAAAAAATGTCAGAGGACATGTCGCATACCAAGGGCAAATCAGTCGATGGAAATGCATGGAATTGTGTTCCGTAAATGGTGTTATTTGAGGTGAAATGAATGTAATCCGCTTCTGAAGGAATGGAATAATCTTTCGGAATGTAGGAGAACTTTTTGTCCTCTGAGGAAGCGAACACATTGACATCGACGCCTACTTTTTTAGCTTCTTTAATGGCTCCAGATGCCCAAGTGCCTGTATTCATGTATCCAGCTTTCTTTGTGTCGCGCATCATGGTCAAGGCAGCGATGGTAAAACCCAGAGTCGCGCCACCTTGTAGGTAAGCAACAGAATACCCTTCAGGAACATGAAGTGCCTTTTTTACCAGGTCAATGGATTCATCCATTACAGCGACAAAATCTTTATGTCTGTGTGAAACTTCAAGGATGGACAAGCCATTAAAATCAAGAACTGCATCAGCCGCTTGATGAAATACTTCGTTTGGGAGGATGCACGGACCGGCACCAAAATTATGTTTCATTTGAATCGTTGTTTATGTGTTCAAAATTGTCATTTAATAGTAGATGCACTGCGTAGGTCAAAAATGTTTTTTCACGACAGTTCGTTAATAGACAAAAAAAAAGCTGTCATACAGACAGCTTATCTTTTTATTCCGCAGAAGTTTCTTTGGTTTTTGTCGTTGCTTTCTTCGCTGCTGGCTTTTTAGCCGCAGGCTTTTTTTCTGCATCAGCAGCTTTCGCAGGTTTTTCAGCTTTCACTTTCGCAACCGGAGCTGTTGGTGTTGATTTTTTTTTGCGGCTGTTTCCAAAAGAACCCATTGTTCTTTTTCCTTTTGCTGTTTTTTTATCACCTCTTCCCATAAGTGTAGATTTTATTTTAATTGCATTTTCAGTAAACCTGAAAACGGTTACAAATATATTATTCTTTTTCTAATAAGCGGCGACGAATCTCCGCTTCAATCATTGGTCCGCCGTTCAAAATTCGTTTACACCATTCCAACTTGAGTTTTACCTGTTCAAATTCATCAAGTTTCCATTGAACCCCACTTTCTTCTAGGCGCTGACGAAAAACATTCAACATAATAGCTACAGAAACAGATATGTTGAAGCTTTCAGTAAATCCATACATCGGTATGCGCACCAATTCGTCCGCTGCTTCTTGCACTTCGGCAGAAATTCCGCGACGCTCTGTACCAAAGATCAATGCAAAAGGTTTAGAAATGTCAAGTTCATGAATGGTAGGGCTATCTCCGTGAGGTGAAGTAGCAATGATGCGGTATCCTTGGTCGCGGAGCGCATGTATGCATTGCATTTCTGGCGCTATTTCTTGGTCATAAGTGAACATGTCCACCCAGCGTCCCGCTCCTAGCGCAATGTCCCGTTGCACCTTATATGCGTTATCTTTTTCGATGACATGTAATTCTTGAATACCAAAACAATCACACGATCGCAAAACAGCAGAGGCATTGTGTTCTTGGTACACATTTTCTAACGCTACGGTCATGTGTCGTGTGCGTTCTGCAGCAATGCGGTCAAACATCTCTCGCTTAGATGGGGTAATGATGGTGTACAATTCATTCAGTACACGCAAGTTTTGGCCGTGCTCAGTCATTTGGGGAGTTACTCAAGAGGATGGGTATAAAACAAAAAAAAGAGGAACTAAAAAGTTCCTCTCCTTCAATTTCTCAAAGAGAATTAGTTTACGTTTCCAGTCAAATCAGCACCAGCTTTGAAACTTACAACGTTTTTTGCAGCGATTTGGATTTCTTTTCCAGATTGTGGGTTACGTCCAGTTCTAGCAGCACGTGTGTTAACTTTGAAAGTTCCGAATCCAACAAGTGAAATTTTGTCGTTGCTTTTCAATGCCTCAGTTGTAGCTGCGATAAATCCGTCTAACGCTTTCTTTGCATCTGCTTTTGATAAACCAGCGTTAGCTGCCATTGCATCAATCAATTCTGCTTTGTTCATGATAATGTTTTTTAGTTTGTTTGTAATAAATTAACATGACAAATATATCTGAATTCCTAAGCCCACAAGGGCTTTCAGCGAAAAAAGTGTGAAATTTGTTAATAAAAGTGGGTAATTGTTGATAAACACGCCTGAAACCCTTGTTTTATAAGGGGTTTTCGACCAATCATAAGAAAACTTCGTCTAATTTTTACCGTCGAAAACTTGCCAATCGGCCAATGAATTGCCTGCAAGGAAGGATTGTGCATCCATTTTTCGTTTTCCCTCGGGTTGTATTTCCTTAATCAAGAGGTAATAATCGCTACACGGAAACAGAAGTCCTTGTTCATTCGAGCGAAGTTCAGTTGATACCGGAATTCCTGTTTGTTCAGCAGCAAAAAACTTAAAGCTTTTGTTTTCGTTTTTCACGCTATTATATAAGGTGCACCACGCACTTGGAAATGGATCCAGACCCCGGATGAAATCATGCACCTTTTTGGCGGGCTGTTTCCAATTGATTTCGCAGTCCGCTTTGAATAATTTGTTCGCCAATTTTTCGTGGCCATCGATCAACTGACTTTGCGCAATTGGTCGAATGTCACCCAAACGGATTTTGTCTACCGTTGAACAGGTTGTCTTTGCACCGAGCTCCATCAATTGATTGTAGACCATTCCAACGGTATCGTTCGGTCCTATGCTTATTTTTTCTTGCTCTATGAGCTTACCCGTATCAATTTCTTTTTCAATGAAAAAGGTGCTTACACCAGTTTCTGTCTCTCCGTTCATTACAGCACGATGAATGGGCGCCGCGCCACGGTAGTTTGGCAGTAACGATGCGTGGAGGTTTATTGTGCCGGCTTTCGGCATTGACCAAATCGATTCGGGTAACATTCTAAACGCAACGACAATGAACAAGTCTGCGTGATACGCGGCTAGATCGGCGCGAAATGATTCATCTTTTAAATTCAGGGGCTGAAGAATGGGGATTCCCTGTTTTAGTGCTTCCACTTTTACAGCACTCTCTGTAATTTGCTGACCACGCCCCGCAGGTTTGTCGGCCACAGTGACCACCGCAACAATCTTCACCCCATGCGCACACAAAGCCTTCAAGATGTGCGCCGCGAAATCTGGCGTCCCCATAAATATGGTGCGAAAATCTTCCGTCATTAGATTTCTTTTTTCTTCCAATCAAAATACCGAAGGTACACCACCGACAGCAATCCCATTACGCCAAAGTAAATGTATTCATTCGACCAAACCCACATGATGTCTGCATTGGCAACTTTTAT
>CANGIC010000144.1 GCA_947453795.1 Flavobacteriales bacterium | reverse complement strand
CCCAAAGATGCTTCGGAGGATTTTGGAAACGAACTGATGAAGTACATTCTTCCGGCATTACTGGTTGAAGATCCAGACGCCATTATCACAAGAGGTAGTGAAACAAATTTTGATGGTCAACTTACACCTGATTTTCTATATTTACAGCCGTATGTTGATGGGATTGAATAATTGAAAACAATGAAAGGCGATAAAAGTACGATTCGAGGTTGGGTATTTTACGATTGGGCAAACTCCGTTTATCCATTGATCATTAGCTCGGCAATTTTTCCAATCATGTTTGAAAAGCTGACGAGCATCAAGGATGAGGAAACTGGCAAGACTGTTTACGACACGGTTTCATTTTTTGGTATGCACTTCAAAAACACCGAGTTTTATGCATATCTCGTTTCCATTTCCTACTTGGTCGTTGCCTTTTCAACGCCATTGCTTTCTGGGATGGCCGATTATTCAGGGAAAAAGAAACGCTTTCTACAGTTCTTCTGCTTCATGGGGGCGATATCAAGTGGATTGCTCTACTTCTTTCATCCAAGCAATGGTGGTGTAGATTATACACCCTATGCCATTGGTTTGACCATTTTGCCCTTATTTTTTGCAAGCATCGGTTATTGGGGAAGTTTGGTCTATTACAACTCCTATCTGCCCGAAATTGCTGAGCCAGCTGATCACAATAAAATCAGTGCTCGCGGATTTTCAATGGGCTACCTGGGAAGTTCAATCCTGTTGATTATCATTCTTGTATTGACTCAGTTTACGAAAATAATGCCCATTAAATATGCCTTTCCTTTAGTTGGTTTATGGTGGATATCCTTTGCGTTTTATACCTTCAAACGGCTCCCTGCTGTAACCCCACAAAAAGGTGAAAAGGGACATTTGTTGAGCAGTGGCTTTCGTGAGCTTAAGAAAGTGTGGTTGGACATCCGTTCGCGCGTTGCGTTGAAACGTTACCTAGCCAGTTACTTCATGTTCAATATGGCGGTACAAACGGTGATGATTATGGCCACTGCATTTGCCAACAAGGAAATCGTTGGCATCAAAACCCAAGATTTGATCGTAAGTATTTTAATCATTCAATTCGTAGGGATGCTGGGCTCATTTCTGTTCTCAAAATTGGCCTCTCGCATTGGCAACATAAAGGGAATTGCCTTGGCCATTGGGGTTTGGATACTCCTTTGCGTTTATGTGTACTTTGTGGTGTATAAACCTTGGCAATTCTACATTGCTGCAGGAGTAGTAGGTTTGGTGATGGGAGGGATTCAATCGCTTGCACGGTCGACGTATTCCAAGATGCTGCCAGAGACTGATGACAATGCCTCTTACTTTAGTTTCTTTGATGTGAGTGAAAAAATTGGACTAGCAATCGGTACCTTTTCCTTCGGACTGATCGAGTCATTTGCAGATATTCGTACTTCAGTTCTCGCACTTGTTGGCTTCTTTGTGATTGGATTGATTCTGCTATTCCGCGTGCCAAGAAATAACGAAGTAGGGGCATAAAAAAAGGTTTGAGTATCAACCCAAACCTATTTATTACCTTGAAATTTAATTAGTTCCCAAGCATCATTGGAATCTTTCCATCGGTTAAAATGATTTTAGCATTGGGTGAATTTGACAATCCACGCATCATTTCGATGTAGTTGTATTTTAATAAGGACTCAGTCAAGGAGCTGTCAATAATCAACTGCGCTTTTCGGATTCCTTCCGCCTCAATCGACAATCTTTCCGCTTCTTTCCGTGCTTTTTGAATGACGAAATCCATTTGTAAAGCAGCTTGCTCCGCATTTGCTTTGGCCTGAATCGCTTGAGTCATGCCTGCAGGGAGTGTAATTTCTTTTAACAGGACAGCGTCAATGATGAATCCTAAATCACCAATATCTGTTGTCAACTCGTCCATAATGACGTGCTCAACCAATTTTCTGTCTACCGCATACAATTCCTTGGCATCATACCGCGCACTTACTTGACGTGCCGTTGCAATAAAGTTACTTTGAACTACTACCTTTTGATAATTTAAGCCGTAATTCTCGTAGATTTCGCGGACCTTGGTAGGATTCACATGGTAAAGTAGTATGATTTCTGTTTTGACATTTAATCCTTCCTTTGTAGGAAGCTCAAGTACTTCATACAACTCTACTGTTCGGATATTCATTTTAATGATTTTTGAAATGAATGGATTGTAGAGTTTTGCGCCTTGTTGTATTGTTCCTGGCTTCAATTTTCCAATGGTCTGCTTCATGCCGATTTGTCCTGGTCGTATTACAGTACACGAGGCAAATAGCAATGCAGACATGGTGAAATAACCGATGTGTTGTAAAGATTTTTTCATAGAATTTGTTTTTTTTGAATTACACCAAATGTATCCTTTTATCTATGGCGAAAGTGTTAATAAAATGAAATAGGTTGAAAAAAAAGGCCTGAATGTAAATCCATGCCTTTATTGTATTCCTAATCAATGTGTTTACTTCTTGTAGAAAGGCAGTTTAACCACCTTAGCTTTTACTCCCTTTTCACGGATTTCAACAAAGATCTCTGAGTCAAGTGATGAATGATCTACGGTAACATAGCCCAATCCAATTCCGATTTTCATTGACGGTGACATTGTCCCAGATGTTACTTTGCCGATTACGGCTCCTGTAGCATCAACAATAGGGTAGTCATGTCTTGGAATTCCACGGTCAACCATTTCAAAAGCAACAAGTTTGCGTGTTACTCCATTCTCCTTTTGATTTTTCAAGAAATCTGAATCGACAAAATCTTTGGTGAATTTTGTAATCCATCCAAGTCCTGCTTCCAATGGTGAGGTCGTATCGTCAATATCGTTACCGTACAAGCAGAATCCCATTTCTAAACGAAGGGTATCGCGCGCTGCCAAACCAATGGGTTTAATGCCAAATGATGCACCCGCTTCAAACACGTTGTCCCATACTTGCTTGACATCGGCATTCTTCACATAGATTTCAAAACCTCCAGATCCCGTATATCCTGTTGCAGAGATCATTACGTTCTCAATTCCAGCGAATGTT
Organism: Flavobacteriales bacterium; assembly: GCA_947453795.1. Lineage (GTDB taxonomy): Bacteria > Bacteroidota > Bacteroidia > Flavobacteriales_D > Crocinitomicaceae > M0103. The sequence continues at coordinate 3,724 of CANGIC010000144.1, read as the reverse complement.
CCATGTGTAAATGTATAATACACCATGTTTTTTAAGTCAACATCTGTGAGCGCTTGCATCGCTTCTGCTGCCTTCGGTCCTTGGATAGCCAATAGAGAATAGTCATCTGAAAGATTCTGCATCTCGACACCCATGTCATTGTGTGAGCTCATCCAATTCCAATCCTTCTCCATGTTTGACGCATTCACAACGATGAAATACTCTTCAGCATTGACACGGTAAATAATAAGGTCATCAACAATTCCACCTTTACCATTCGGCATACAGCTGTACTGCGCTTTTCCGTCGAACAACACCGAAGCATCATTGGATGAGAATTTTTGAATCAAGGCAAGGGCATTGGGTCCTTTCAATAGAAATTCTCCCATGTGTGAAACATCGAACACACCAACGCCATTGCGCACGGTTTCATGTTCAGCATTTACACCTTCGTATTGAACGGGCATATTGTAACCAGCAAAAGGAACCATTTTCGCTCCGAGTGCGATATGTACATCTGTAAGGGCAGTATTTTTCATTTCAACTTATTTTGTGCAAAAGTAGCATTTTTAAGGGACCATTCTCAAGAGAATAATTCAGCAAGTTCTTGACCGACTAGACTACCAATCGCAACGCCCATTCCTCCCATACGCACACCGACGCCAATGTGTTGATCTATTTTGTCGACAATCGGCGCTTTTGTTTTACCAACACCCATAATTCCCGCCCATTCGTATTGAATCGAAAATTCAGTCTTCGGCAAAATAACCGTTGAAAGCATTTCTTTGAGTGCAGCTGTTATTTGTTCCGTGTTGGCAAATTCGGTACTTGTCTCACCTTCAAAATTCAAGTTTCGTCCACCACCAATAAGCACACGATCACCAATATTTCGGAAATAATAATATCCACTTTGGTAGTGGAAGGTTCCTTTGAGTTTAAGTTCATCGATTGGACTCGTCACCAATACCTGTGCCCTGGCCGGTTGAATGTCGTGCTGTGGTAAGAATTGTTTCGCAAATCCATTGGTACAAATCAATACTTTTCCCGCAGTAAGAAATCCGACTGAGGTTTGCAGTTGAACATTGTAAAGCGCAGATTGAAGGGCGATGATAGAAACGCCAAAAAGCACATGGATAGAAGATGCTATCGCTTGCTGATGAAAACGCTGCATCATACTTCCGGTGTCTATTTGGCCTTCCAATCGGTTGAAGCAACTCGTTTCAATTCCTTGAAAACCAAAGGACGAGGATACGTTTTTATCCATTGAATAGACGTCGTCTTGACCAGTGATTTCTTTGATTTTTGCGTTCAGGTAGGGGAGTTCTGAAATAACTTTGGATGCCATGTCATTTTCCGATGAACGAAATAAATCCCAAGAACCATGCACCTCCTGGTTTAAATCTTCACCAATTATGGATTTCAATAACTGAAGTCCGTCCCAGCGCTTTTGGACCGTTGACCATACCGTTTCTTCGGACATTGTTTCAAGATCAGAAAGCAATTCACTGGCACTCCCAAAGCATGAGAACCCAGCATTTTTGGTGCTTGCCCCTGAAGGTAAATAACCGCGCTCCATGATGACTATTTTCGCCGTAGGATGCATTTTCCTCAAGCTTAATGCCGCGTTGTAACCTACAATTCCTGCCCCAATAATCAAGAAGTCGATGCCTTCAAAATAGCGACTGCGCTCCCAATAACTCAATTGTTCAATGTTCAACATTCCATGTAGTGTTCATGTGAAGATTTTTCTTCATCTTTGTAAGTATTTGAATTCAAAATTAAACCAATTCTGTAACGCGTTGTATCAAGTGTCGTTTTATTCCAACCGTATGAGATATTTGCTGGTCTTCGGGTTTCTTTTGTGCTGTATTTTTTCAAATGCACAGTCTGTTTCATTCCTATTTAAAGGAAACATTACCAACACGGGTACAAAGAAAATTGAGCCCGGAGTAACGGTGGCCATAGTTCAGGACGGAAGCACCATCAGTTCGGCCCTTACCGGTGCAGATGGAAAATATACCGTGAAAGGGAATGTGAATTACAGTAAACCTTTCTCTGTTGTTTTTTCGAAATCCGGGTTGGTTTCACAACGCGTCAATTTTAATTATGTTTCGCTCGTTGAAGATGATCTTCCTGCGGGAGCGGACTATCAGCCACTTCCAACATTAAATGCGGCTTTGTTTGCCGCAGCGCCAGGGAGTGACTTTTCTTTCTTAAACACAGAGCCGGTTGAAATATACACCTGGAACAGTGTGAAAGCTGCGCCTGACCTCGATGCGGCGGCCAAAGCCAAGACGAAAGCGAAAATTGATAAAATCATTGGTACGTCAACAGTTAATAATGCTGAAAATGATGCGAAATACAATGCAGCCATCTCAGCGGCGAATACCTTGCGCGATCAAAAGAAATACGAAGAGGCCATGTTCAAGTATGAGGAGGCACTTGGATTTAGACAAAATGACAAATACGCGACGGATCAAATTGATTTAATGGACAAGTTAAATCAGCAAGCAAAGACGGAGCAACTTGTTGATCAGCAAGAAAATCAAGAGTACTATGATTTGATCAAAGCGGCCGATGCCCTGCGCGACCAAAAGAAATACGAGCAAGCCATTGTGAAATACAATGAAGCATCTGCAAAACGAGCGGAACAATATCCGAAAGATCAGGCCGCAACCTTACAGAAAATTGTAGATGAGGAAAAGAAAAAGGCCGAGTTGGATGTAAAATACAAAGAAGCCATTCAACAAGCGGATATGTTCTACAACCAGAAGAGTTGGAAAGCCGCAAAAGAAAAATATTTGATTGCGAAGGACCTCAAGCCCGCAGAACAACACCCAATTATTCGTTTGGCCGATATTGAAAAGAAAATGGCTGCACAAACGGCGGAGAAAGAGAAAAAACAAAAATACGACGATGCCATTGCTGCGGCGGATCTTTTGTTCAATGAAGGAAAATACACGGAAGCAAAAGCGAAATATGCGGAAGCACTGCAGTTTGAATCCGCTGCTACATATCCTGTCGATCGCATGACTGAATGTGACGTAAAAATCGCTGATGCATTAAAAGAGCAAGAACGATTGGCTAAAATTCAAAAATTGCTCACCGAAGGAAAGGTTGTGTTTGATCAGTCCAAATGGAATGAGGCCAAAGCAAAGTATGATGCAGTGATTGAACTCGACCAGAACAATGCGGAAGCAAAGTTGAAGTTGGATGAAATTGCAGTGAAACTAGCTGAAGTGGCTGATGCAGCTGCGCGAGAAGCAAAATTCACGAAGTTGGTAGGCGAGGGTGACGTGGCCGCGAAAGGCCTTAAATTGGCTGATGCAAAAGCCAAGTATGAGGAAGCCATTGATCTTAAAAAAGATCCAGCTGTTCAATTGAAATTGGACAATGTAAACAAACAAATTCTTGAGGCCGAGCAAAAACTGAAACTCGAAAACGAATTTCAACTGTTAAAAGCGGAAGGAATACAATTGGCTGCCGATCAGAAATGGGCGGATGCCAAAGTGAAATTGTCAGCTGCCGTGGCGATTCATGCGGATGTGGTGGTATCTCAAAAATTAAAAGAGGTAGAAGATAAAATCAAGGCAGATGCAGCCCTATCTCAAATTGAAACAGATTATCAGAATGCCATGGCTGCCGCAAAATTGGCAGAAGCGGCAAGTAAATGGGATGAGGCCATTGCCAAATATACCGAAGCACAACAAAAGAAACCTTCTGAGCAAGAACCGAAAGATAAAAT
>CANGIC010000143.1 GCA_947453795.1 Flavobacteriales bacterium | reverse complement strand
TCTGCGGGCAATGAATTTTGGATCTTCGCCGCCTTCCACCATGCGTGCCAACCAGTAAATCGCTGCATTGGGATCGCTCCCGCGAATGGACTTTATAAATGCCGAAATGATGTCGTAGTGCTGTTCACTATCCTTGTCATACATCGCCAAGGACTGCTGTGCGGTAGATAGCACCACTTCATCCGTAATCTCAATCGACTGTTGAAGTCCAAATGTACCGACGATAATTTCGAAGATGTTCAGCAATTTACGGGCGTCACCACCAGAAATGGCAAGTAAGGCATTCGTTTCCGATAGTGTAATGTTCTTCGACTTTAGGTGCACATCTTCTGTCACCGCGCGGTGCAATAAGTGCAGTAAATCCTCCTTGGTGTGCGGTTGCAGTGTGTAAACTTGACAGCGCGAAAGGAGCGCGGAGATCACCTCGAAGGAAGGATTTTCTGTAGTAGCACCAATCAGGGTGACCGTTCCTTTTTCCACAGCGCCAAGGAGGGAATCTTGCTGTGCTTTGGAGAAACGGTGAATTTCATCGATAAAAAGTATTGTTCCTTGTGCTTGAAACATGCCACCTTGTTCCACCCGAGTGATGATGTCGCGTACATCCTTAACACCAGAAGAAATGGCAGACAAGGTATGGATGGGACGCTTGAGGTGTGTGGCAATGAGTTGCGCCAGTGTCGTTTTCCCCACACCTGGCGGACCCCAAAAGATCATTGAAGGAATCAATCCCGCATCCAATGCCCTTCGCAGCGAACCGCCAGCACTCAATAAATGCGCTTGTCCTACATACTCATCGAGAGCACGTGGACGCATTCGTTCGGCTAAAGGTGCATTGAGAGACATGCGTGATTTTTTTTCAAAGATACGGCACGTGAGGATTTGTTTTGAGGTGGTTAAGGAAGAGTTTTACACGACGGGGTGAGGACAAAGGTGGATGTTAAGAATTCAAGACAATAAGACAATAAGACTTGTCCACACTTCGACCAAATGTCAAAAACTCCTTATTCGTAACTCGTAATTCGTAACTCGTAATTCGTAATTGGTCACTCGCACCTCCCTCAGTTCTTCTCCGGGTTAATTGGAAAGTTCGCAATGATTTTAAACCGTTCGCCCTGTTTTTCCAAGCAGTGTTTCCAGAAGTCATTATCGGAAGTGGAGAGAATATCGGCGCGCGAGATGTTGTCGGCGACGATCCAACCGTTCTCGGCCAATTCATCGCTTAGTTGTCCCGCAGCCCAGCCGGAATAACCAATGAAGAAACGGATTCGTTGCCGCGCAGTTTCGTCGTTGATTAACTGTTCCTGAATCTGTTCGTAATTGCCACCGAAGTACAAACCGTCCAAGATTTCAAAACTGTGTTCAATGTCACTAAAGGAATGGATGTAAAATAAATTCGAGGTATCCACAGGTCCACCGATGCTCACACGCGCTTGAATGTCAGGGAACTGATTGTCGATTTTGTGCAGGTCGTCTTCCAAATAGTGATTCAACACAAAACCAAAGGTGCCGTTTTCGTCGTATTCGCAGACCAATACTACCGAACGCCGAAAAAACTCCTCTTTGAGAAAGGGATCGGAGATGAGCAAAACGCCACTCCGGGGTTCTTTTTGGTTCTTGAAGGACAGGTCAAGCATTCACTTAGTTTTTCTTTTCTTCTTTTTCGGCTTCGAGCACGCGTTTCTCACGCTGCATCTGATTTTCACCGCTCATTTGTTTCTGCTTGAACAATTCGTAGCGTGTTGGTTCCACACGCTTCGGCCAGCTGTTGTTGCTAAAGTCGGTGTCTGCCGTCTCAAGGTTGGGGTCTAAGCGGAAGGATATCACTTCTTTGTCGAAGATGAATACTTTCGTCACCTTTTCTTCGTATTGGCGCCAAATCTCTGCTGGAATCCGAATGATCTCAATGGTGTTGTCAGCAAAGGTCACTTCAATAATCAATGGCATGACTAAGCCACCGATATTGCTGAATGTGAGTTCGTAAAATTGCTTGTTTGCATTGAGGAGTTCGATGTCTTCTTTGGAAAGTTTGGCCATGAACTCGGCGTATTCTTTTCGGTCTAAGGCATCCACAAAATAAATGTTGCGCTTGGCATAGAAGTCATCGATGTTGGGATCTGCTTCGTTGACGGTTTGTTTGATGGATGATTTGTTTCTATCGTCTCCGATGAAATGATCTTTGGCCAAGTCATTGGATTGCTTAACTGCTTTTTCTACCTCAGGATTCATGGTGTTGAGCTGGAACCATTTGACGTTGTCGATGGAAATATCGACATGATCGGTGGAGTAGAACCATCCGCGCCAGAACCAGTCGAGGTCAACGGCAGAAGCATCTTCCATGGTACGGAAGAAGTCAGCAGGAGTAGGGTGCTTCAGTGCCCATCGTTCGCAGTACATTTTAAAGGCGTAGTCAAACAGTTCGCGCCCCATGATGGTTTCGCGCAAGATATTTAACGCAGTAGCCGGTTTTCCATAGGCGTTGTTTCCAAACTGGAAGATGGACTCTGAGTTGGTCATGATCGGAGAGATGAATTGTTTGTCCCCACGCATGTAGTCGGCAATCATATATGCAGGTCCTCGGCGCGATGGATAACCGCGTTCCCATTCTTGCTCGGTGAGGTACTGCACGAAAGTATTCAATCCTTCGTCCATCCATGTCCATTGGCGCTCATCGGAGTTGATAATCATCGGGAAGAAGTTGTGTCCGACCTCATGAATAATCACTCCCCACATGCCGTACTTTGTTTCTTGGGAATAGGTGCCGTCGTCTTCTGGACGTCCTCCATTGAAACAAATCATGGGGTATTCCATACCGATCCACTTTGAGTGCACGGAAATCGCCACTGGGTAAGGATAATCGACGGTGTATTTGGAATAGGTTTTTATCGTGTGAGCAACCAGTTTTGTGGAATAGCGCTCCCACAATGGATTCCCTTCTTTAGGATAGTAGGACATGGCGAGCACATTTTTCCCGCCTACTTTCACTGCTTGGGCATCCCAGATGAATTTTCGGGAGGAAGCAAAGGCAAAATCGCGCACATTGGTCGCTTTAAAGGTCCATGTTTTAAGCGCTTTTTCTTTGGATTTTTCTTTCATCTCTGCTTCGGCCTGTGTCACAATCAATACAGGTGAATCTGCATTCTTCGCTTTTTCAAAGCGCTTGCGTTGTTCAGCAGTCAAGACGGAATTGGCATTTTGCAATTCTCCGGTTGCCGCTACGATGTGGTCAGAAGGAACGGTGATGTTTACCTCGTAGTCGCCAAAAGGCAAGGCAAATTCCCCACGGCCTAAAAACTGCTTGTTCTGCCAGCCCTCAACATCGTTGTACACACACATTCTTGGGAAGAAATGTGCCACGGTGTACAAGTAATTTTGATCCTTTTCAAAGTATTCATATCCTGAGCGGCCACCCACCGCCATGCGGTCGTTGATGTTGTACCACCACTTGATTTTAAAGGTGATGCTGGTGTGCGGCGCCAAAGGTTTTTCGAGGTTGATGCGCAACATCGTTTTGTTGATGGCAAAGGACATTTTCTGACCAGCGTTGGAGGTGATGGCATCGATTTTAAATCCGCCGTCGTAGTAATGAAAACGCTTTTTTACATCGCCGATGCTTTTGAAGTCCTCCATTTTTTCTACCTCGATGAGCTTGGTGTCGGAGTTCTGCGCATAAAGATTTTGGTCCAGCTGCAGCCACAAGTATTCGAGTTGGTCGGGCGAATTGTTGGTGTAGGTAATGGTTTCTTCACCGGTTAATTTTTGCGTCGCATCGTCGATGGTCAGCGAAATTTTATAATCTGCCTTTTGCTGGTAATAGTTATGTCCAGGAGCCCCCGCTGCAGTGCGGTATTCATTGGGTGTAGGGAGTTCCATGTCAAGCTGTGCAAATTTACTTTGACTGAATGACAGTGTTGTACTCAATGAGAGGACAGAGATCAATAGGTAATGTTTCATAGTTCAGTAAATGTTAAAGTATCTTGACGCTTGTTATTGAGAAAAACGCGCGTTGTTTTCCGTTCGCGGTAAATGAATGTCAGCTTGTTTTGCTGCGCGGTATAGCGGTCCATGAAAAGACCGAAGTGCACCTCCAATCCCGTGAGTTGTTCGTTCACTTTGGCGCTTAAATAGAAATTTGTGCTGCCAACCAAGGTGTTTTCAATTTCCTCTAGTGTCCAATAAAAACTTGAACCATTCAGCGGGGCGAGGTGAAAGGAGGTATTGATGAAATGTTCGATGCTTGCGCGCAGCGTGCTATCCATGTGGGCAGAGGTCAATGCCCCATGCAAAAGATTCTTTTCGGTCAGCACCAGTTCTAAATCGTGCGTTGAGACGGTCAATGTGGCTTCGAGTGTTCCATTTAGGTCATTGTATTCTACTTCAGCAAAGGCAAAATAGGTGTCGTGTGCCCTCAGTGTTGGACTGAAAAACGCGAAAAGTACGCACAAGAGATACACTGTTTTACCCATATTGGTCATTAAAAGCATTTAAAATTAGTAGAAAATAGATGAAACTACTATATTGCATGAATAACCACTTGAAAATAATCGTATGAGGAATCAAATCTATCGGGACTTCCCCGGAAACATCAGTGAATTGGTGCTGATTTTCAATCAAAATTCTGTCTTCACACATGTGTTTGAACCCAATGGCACACAGCTCTTTGTGCAGCCCGATGCTTTTCTTGGGCGCCATGTTTCAGAATTTCTTCCTACCGAGATCATCGAGGAGATGAATCATTCCATTGATGATGTTCGCAACAAGCAAACTTTCTGTGAAACGGAATTTTCGCGCATTCAAAATGGCAAAGAAGAGTGGTACCATTGTAAGCTTGGACTTTTCAGTGTTGAAAATGGTTCACCCGAACATTTTGCGGCGATGATTCGGAATTGCACCAAAGAGCACGAAACGATAGCGCGACTCGAGAAAAAGAAAAAAATGCTTTCAGCGATTGCTTCGGCGAGTCAAGAGTTGTTGGACAACAAACGCTTGGAGGATTCTCTTACCTTTGGGTTGAAAGAAATCGGCACTTCCATCAATGCGGACCATGTCTATATCTATGAAAATTCAATCGACAGTGAAAGTGGTTTGGCACGTTGCACACGCACTTTTGAATGGGCACCTTTTGGGGCAAGTGATGCCATGGATTTTGGGGAGAAAACAGCCTATCGTTTGGATGAAATTCCCGAGCTCATTGTTCCACTGTTGGACAACCACCCCTTGAATACATATACACGGGAATTGCCGGATTCACCCATTAAGTCCATTTTGGAGTCACGAGGAGTTATGTCGTTACTGATCATACCGATTTATACCAACGATATTTTTTGGGGGTTTATTGGGTTTGATGATTTCCATGAGGAACGCTCCTGGACCGATGCTGAAATCGCACTGTTGCAATCCTTTTCTGTAGCTGTTGCCAACGCAATGATTCGGCAAGAATTTGAATTGGAATCCATTGAGGCGCGACAACAAGCGGAACGCAGCAGCCGTTCGAAAACTGAATTTATTGCCAACATGAGTCATGAACTGCGGACACCACTCAATGGAGTGCTTGGATTTGCGCAGCTGCTGGATCAAAGTGATTTAACCGACGAACAAAAGTTATTTAGCGCAGAATTGATGAAATCTGCCGGACAGTTGTTGAGTTTAATCGATGACATGGCAGATTATACCCATTTCAATTCATCCGAGATTTATTTAAATAACCGCAGAATTAATGTCGAGGCAATGGCTAATGATATCGTAGCCGCTTTTGTACAAATGAATACGACAGGCAACAAGTTTGTGCTGCATGTCTCGAAAGATGTGCCAGCGGTGTTTATTGCGGATTATGAGCGCTTGCGCCAAGTATTGATTCAGCTCCTATCGAATGCCAATAAATTCACGAAAGACGGCGTAGTTGAGTTCATTGTTGATTGGATTGACGGCTTCATGTATTTTGGTATACGCGACAGCGGCATTGGAATCGATGACTTTGATATTCCGCTCCTCGGTACACCTTTTTATCAGATTGACTCTTCCATCACCAAAAAATATCCAGGAACTGGTGTAGGATTGTCTATTGTGAAACAACTGCTTTCTGCCATGAAAAGTGACCTTCACATTGAAAGCAAATTGGGCGATGGCAGCTTGTTCTTTTTCTTTTTGCCAACCGTCACTGAAACGGAAGAATCGGAAGAGGTTTAATACATCGCATGCTTCATGACCAATGCAAATCCTATATTTGTAAAAAAAATAAGCCATGAAAGTGTACGAAAATATTTTGGAGACGATTGGAAATACTCCATTGGTAAGAATCAATAAACTTACGCGTGGGATTTCTGCTACCGTGTTGGCAAAGGTAGAAACGACCAATCCAGGGAACTCTGTGAAGGACCGCATGGCGCTTAAAATGATTGAAGACGCTGAAAAGGCGGGGATCATTAAACCGGGAGCAACCATCATTGAAGGAACTTCTGGTAATACAGGGATGGGTTTGGCTTTGGCGTGTATCATCAAAGGGTATAAATTGGTATGTGTGCTAAATGATAAACAATCGAAAGAGAAGATGGACATTCTTCGGGCTGTAGGTGCTGAAGTAGTGGTTTGTCCAACTGCGGTAGATCCCTCTGACCCACGTTCTTATTATTCTGTATCGCGACGCTTGGCTGCTGAAACACCCAATTCGTGGTATGTGAATCAATACGATAACTTATCAAATCGCGAGGCACACTACGAATCTACGGGTCCTGAAATTTGGGAACAGACTGACGGGAAAATCAC
>CANGIC010000142.1 GCA_947453795.1 Flavobacteriales bacterium | reverse complement strand
TTACGCTACCCACTCGTTGACGGACAAGGTAACTTTGGTTCGGTCGATGGGGATAGCCCGGCAGCAATGCGTTATACGGAGGCGAGACTTCGGAAAATTGCAGAGGAAATGCTCAATGACCTCGACAAAGACACCGTTGACTTTGCACCAAATTTTGACGATAGCTTAGAAGAACCAACGGTGATGCCCACTAAAATCCCTAACCTATTGGTAAATGGGGCTTCAGGTATTGCTGTAGGTATGGCCACGAACATGGCACCGCACAACTTAACAGAGGTTGTGGATGGAATCATTGCGTATGTGGACAATAAAGAAATAGAGGACGAAGAACTTCTTCAGTACGTAAAAGCGCCTGACTTCCCTACAGGAGGTATCATTTATGGTTACGAAGGCGCGCGCGAAGCCTTGCTTACTGGTCGTGGACGCATCGTTATTCGTGCAAAAGCAGAAATCGAAGAACACAATGGCCGTGAGCAAATCATCGTTACGGAAATTCCGTACATGGTGAACAAAGCGGAAATGATCAAGAAAACGGCTGAACTTGTTAACGACAAGAAAATCGAAGGTATTTCTGATTTGCGCGATGAGTCTGACCGTAACGGTATGCGTATCGTTTATGAGATTAAGCGCGATGCGATTGCCAATGTCGTTTTGAACAAATTGTACAAGTTTACCGCACTTCAGACATCATTCTCAGTAAACAACATTTGTTTAGTAGACGGTCGTCCGCAATTGCTCAATTTGAAGAGCATGATTTCGAACTTCGTGGATTTCCGTCACGAGGTCGTTATTCGTCGTACACGTTACGAATTGCGAAAAGCTGAAGAACGTGCGCACATCCTTGAGGGATTAATCATTGCTTCTGACAACATTGATGAAGTAATCGAAATTATAAAGACATCCGCAAGTCCAGATGATGCAAGAGACCGTTTGGCGACTCGCTTCGGATTGTCTGAAATTCAAACACGTGCAATTGTTGACATGCGTTTGCGTCAATTGACCGGACTTGAACAAGATAAATTGCGTGCTGAATTCGATGAATTGATGACCTTGATTGCTGATTTGAAAGATATTCTTGAAAATGAAAGCCGTCGCATGGAAATCATCAAAAATGAATTGATTGAAGTGCGTGACAAATATGGCGATGAGCGCCGTTCAACGATTGAATATTCTGCTAGCGAAATGCGCATGGAGGACTTAATTGCTGATGAGGAGGTTGTCATTACCATTTCACATGCGGGCTACATTAAGCGTACAAGCTTGAATGAATATAAGGTGCAAAACCGCGGCGGCATGGGATCGAAAGGTTCTGCAACCCGTGACAAAGATTTCTTGGAGCACCTTTTCGTCGCCACAAACCACAACTACCTCTTGGTCTTTACGGAAAAAGGACGTTGTTTCTGGATGCGTGTGTACGAAATTCCAGAAGGAAATAAACTATCGAAAGGTCGCGCCATACAAAACCTAATCAATATCCCACAAGATGACAAGGTGAAGGCCTATGTGAAAGTGACGGATTTGACAGATAAAGATTACGTGGAGAACAACTTCATTGTAATGTGTTCGAAACAAGGTGTCATCAAGAAAACATCACTTGAGGCCTATTCTCGTCCACGTTCAAACGGTATCAATGCCATTACAATTCGTGAGAATGATGAATTGTTAGAGGCGAAATTAACAAATGGAACAAACGAAATCGTTTTGGCGACATCATCAGGACGTGCCATTCGCTTCAATGAGGCAACCGTTAGACCGATGGGTAGAAATGCTTCAGGAGTTCGCGGAGTTTCATTGGCGGGAGATCACGATCAAGTAGTCGGAATGATCTGCGTGGAAGATGTATTCTCAACCATCCTTGTGGTATCTGAAAAAGGATATGGAAAACGTACTTATCTCAACGATCCTGAGGATCAAGAGCCGGTTTACCGCATCACAAATAGAGGTGGTAAAGGGGTAAAAACATTGAATATTACAGATAAAACTGGACCTTTATTGTCAATCTTGAATGTAGACGACGAAGAGGATTTGATGATTATCACAAAATCGGGCGTTACAATCCGTATGCACATCGACACCATTCGAACAATGGGACGCGCAGCACAAGGAGTTCGTTTAATTAACCTAAAAGGAAATTCAGAAATTGCAGCAATTGCAAGAGTACCACGAAGTGAAGAGGAAGAAGAAGAAATGGAAATTGATGGCGAAAACCCAATTGATTCCAATGAATCTGCTCCAGATTCGGAGAATGGCACAGAAGTTGACAACGACGGCGCTGTGGAATAAATAACAAATTTGCATCGTATTAAATAAAATGAAAAAACGTATGAAAAATCTAGCGATTCTGATCGGGACAGCACTTCTTTCGTCAAGTGCGTTCGCTCAGAAAAACAATGAAACATCTGCAGCAATTGAGTACAATAAATTCAAGGACCAGGTAACCATGATGATGATGGGTGGCGGAAGTGATTTCCCTGCCATGCAAGCAACCATCAAAAAAGCGAAAGAGTACATTGACTTAGCTGCCGCAAACGAAACAACAAAACTAAGCCCTAAAACCCTTTTCTATAAAGGGGAAATTTACACAGGTTATTTGCTGGCATTCTCAACGGATACAGTTTTCGCGAACACAGAAGGTGAAAACTATTTGAACATCGGTTTAGCAGCGTACAAACAATCACTTTCCGTGAGCGCAAAGTACAAAGGCGACATTCAAGAAACGATTTTCCAGAAAAAACAGCTTTTCGGAATGGGTATCGATCAACTGTACAAAGACGAAAAGTATGCTGAAACAGCAGAAGCTTATGAGTTGCAAGTGAAATTATCGGATGCCATGAATCAAGTGGATACGGTTTCACTTTACAATGCTGGAATTTGCTACGAAAAAGCAAAACTATACGAGAAGGCAGGAAACAAATTTAGCGAGTCAGCAGGATTCAATTACAAATTGCCTTATTCCTATGCAAAAGCATCTGCAAACTACCGTCTAGCTGGAAAAAGCGCTTTAGCGAAAGCCATCATTACAGAAGGAAGAAAGAAATACCCTACAGATCGTGACTTGTTGTTGGAGTTAGTCAACATTAGCATTGATGAAGGTGATAACGCAGGAGCTGAAGCGGCTCTAGCTGCAGCAATTGCGACTGATCCAAACAACAAAATTTTGCACTATACAATTGGAACAATCTATAGCCAATTGAACCAAAATGACAAAGCAGAAGTCGCTTTAAACAAAGCATTGGAAATTGACCCGCAGTTTGACGAAGCGTTGTATCAGCTTGGTGCGATCTTGGTTACTTGGGCAGGTGAAACAAAAACAGCGGCAAACCAATTAAAATTTGGGGATGCACGCTACGATGTGATGTTGAAGGAAGCCGATGATATTTACAAAAGAGCATTGGTTCCTTTGGAAAAATACATCACGAAGAACCCAAATGACAAGGATGTCTTGACTATTTTGTTTCAACTTCACAGAAGTCTTGGCAACACAGAAAAAGCCATTGAATTCAAGAAAAGAGCAGACGCAATCAAATAAGCGTTGGTCCCTGTAAATAATTGAAAGCCATCAGTACCTGAACTGGTGGCTTTTTTTATCGTACCTATTGGAGTTTTGGGAGATTTTTTCTATCTTTGCCCCCTTGAAAAAGCGCTGTATCCCTGTTAAAACAGCATGTATTCATTTCTTTCGGATGTACAGGGTGCCGAAATACAAGTAAAAAAGCCAAAATGGCAAAAGAAAAACCAACGCAGGGAACTGCAGATTTTGATTGGGATGCACTCGCATTAGACGGGTACTCTCTAGTTCAACGTTCTGAAATGTCAGACCGTTACGAAAACACATTGACTTCAATCAACGAAAAAGAAGTTGTTGAAGGAACAGTGGTAATGCTCAACAAAAAAGAGGTCATCATCAACATCGGATTCAAATCTGAAGGTGTTGTTGCTGCTTCTGAATTCCGTTACAATGCGGATCTAAAAGTGGGCGATACTGTTGATGTATTCGTAGAATGTCAAGAAGACAAATATGGTCAGTTGATCGTATCTCACCGCACAGCACGTATGCACAAAGCATGGCTTCGTGTGAATGACGTACTTCGCACTGGTGAGGTAATCACAGGATTTGTGAAATGCCGCACGAAAGGTGGTTTGATCGTTGATGTATTTGGAATCGAAGCATTCCTTCCAGGTTCACAAATTGACGTGAAGCCTATCCGCGATTACGATATCTATGTTGGAAAGAACATGGAATTCAAAGTGGTAAAAATCAACCAAGAATTCAGAAATGTTGTTGTTTCTCACAAAGCACTTATCGAAGCAGAGCTTGAGGAACAAAAGAAACAAATTATCTCTGGCCTTGAAAAAGGACAAGTATTGGAAGGTACGGTTAAAAACATCACTTCATACGGTGTTTTCATCGACCTTGGTGGTGTAGATGGATTGATTCACATTACTGACCTTTCTTGGGGTCGTGTAAATCACCCAGAAGAAATCGTTACGCTTGACGAGAAATTGAATGTTGTAATCCTTGATTTTGATGACGATAAGAAGCGTATCGCTCTTGGATTGAAACAACTTCAACCACATCCATGGGATGCACTTGATGTAAACCTTAATGTAGGTGACAAAGTTTCTGGTAAAGTGGTGGTTATGGCCGACTATGGTGCGTTTGTAGAAATCGCAGCGGGCGTTGAGGGCTTGATTCACGTTTCTGAAATGAGCTGGTCTCAGCACTTGCGTTCGGCACAAGATTTCTTGAATGTTGGAGATGCCGTTGAAGCGGTAATCCTTACCTTGGATCGCGAAGAGCGTAAAATGTCTCTTGGTATCAAACAATTGATGCCAGATCCATGGTCTGAAATCGAATCTAAATATGCAGTAGGTACAAAACACAACGCGAAAGTGCGCAACTTCACCAACTTTGGTGTATTTGTAGAACTTGAAGAAGGTGTTGATGGATTGATTCACATTTCTGACCTTTCTTGGCAGAAGAAAATCAAGCACCCATCTGAATTCTGTAAAGTAGGTGACGAGATGGAAGTGATTGTATTGGAAATTGATCGCGAAAGCCGTCGTATTTCTTTGGGTCATAAACAACTTGAAGAAAACCCATGGGATGTATTCGAATCTATGTTCAACGAAGGTTCAGTACACCAAGGAACAATCATCGAAATGAAAGACAAGTCAGGTATCGTTTCATTGCCTTACGGTGTTGAAGGAATCTGCCCGTCTAAACACTTGCGTAAAGAAGATGGATCTAACGCGAAATTGGAAGAAATTCTTGATTTCAAAGTAATCGAATTCAACAAAGAATCGAAGAAAATCGTTGTATCTCACTCCCGCACTTTCGAAGAAGGTGAAGATCGTCCAGCAGCACCAAAAGGAGCTGGAAAGAAAACAGGTGGTGAATCATCTACTTCACAAGCAGTAAAAGCAATCAACCAAAACTCTGAGAAATCAACGCTTGGAGATCTTGACGCTCTTGCTGAATTGAAAGAAAAAATGGACAAAGGGAATAAATAATCCAAGTCCTAGACATAAAAAAACCGACTTCTGAAAAGGAGTCGGTTTTTTTTTGATCTAATTTTTTAAAGGACTGAATTTCCTAAAGCCACAAGTTGATCCTCCGTTTTAAATCCAATGGCCTGCTTAACTTGCTTTCCTTTGGCGTCAATGAACAACAAGGTCGGATAGGCGCTGATTTTATACAAACGACTGATTTCCGGTCCATCCGCATCCTTTTCACAATCAATTTTTAAGTTCACAAAATTATCATTGAACAACTCCCCTACTGCAGCATCCATAAAAGAAGTAGCTGCCATTTTTTTACACGGTCCACACCAAGAGGTATGGGCATCAATGAAAATCAATTTTCCCGTCTTTGCAGCTTCCTTTTTAGCGGCTTCAAGTGTAATGTGACTAAACTTAATCCCCGATGATTCTGTTCCCGATGCTGACGTTGACTTTGTCGTGATAAACGCCATCGCCATAAATCCTACTGCTGCAATCAATGCGATTTTTTTCATGTTTTTCTGTTTAAATTAATCTAATTTTCTGATACAAAGGTAAACAAAGGCAAAGTTTCCCCTTTCAAAAGTTGTTACCTTTGACCCAAATATCATTCCAACTATTCGAATGTTGAACGTGGATTATTCATATGGCCAAGCAGAACAGAAGCTAAGCGTTGAGCAGTTTCTGAATGAATGGTATAATGAGCATGATTTCATTACGACAAAAACTTCGGGATCAACAGGGACGCCAAAGGAAATCAGCTTAAAAAAATCGTCAATGGTGCTGTCCGCGCAACGCACCTTAAACCATTTCAAGATCTCACCTGGCTCAACAGCATTCCTTTGTTTGTCACCAGAAACCATTGGGGGAAAAATGATGATTGTGCGGGCTATCGCAGGGAATTTGCAGCTATTCGTAGGCGACAACACGGCGATGCCAAGGATTCCAGAAAATGTGATCATTGACTTATGTGCCATGGTACCCTTGCAATTGATGACCATTTTGGAGAATAATCCAAAGCAGTTGGACAATATTCGAATCAATCTCATTGGTGGTGGTCCGATTTCAACAGCGGCCATCGACTTACTGAAAACCAACGGGCATACAGCCTATCATACCTTTGGTATGACAGAAACCATTTCACATATCGCATTGCGCGCGATTGGACAAATCACAGAACCGTACTTCACGGTATTGCCAAATGTGAACATAGAAGTGACGGATGATCAATTAGTCATCGAAGACCTTTTACTTGAAAGTGG
>CANGIC010000141.1 GCA_947453795.1 Flavobacteriales bacterium | reverse complement strand
TTAATTTCAGCCGGAAAGAAAATCCATGACTTCATGTCTTGCAAGCAGCTTAATCCGATTTCTTTCAGAACACGAGGTTCTTTGAATTCTACTTCAGCAATGATGTCCTTGTCGTAGTAACCTTGGTAATCGCCTGTTCGGAATTCACTTCCGCCTTGCATGCCATCGATTAGGGTATTTTGCCCTGCAGCAGCGTATTGGTGTGCGAATTCTGTTTTTAAATTCAGTTGAATGGATTGATCACGTTGGGTGTAATCGGCACGAACCCATTGGCTTTCATGATCATAAGCAGCACTAGTGGTGTAGATGCGTAAGCTTGTACGCGCTTCGATACTTCTGCTCTTATTAATTTCGAATGGTTTGATGTAGGTGTAAATACTGTCAGGTTGATCCGTAAATCGATATTCTATAGAAATGGAATTCTTTTGAGTTGAATTAAACAACCATTGATTATTGCCCGATATAAGGGGATGTTGTCCAATCGTAATGGAGTGCTTGTCATCAAATATGCGTTCTTCATTCTCAAAGAAAGGAGGTGCAATGAATCCTGAACGTTCAACATCAGCCGCATTTAGCGCCGAACCAGGATGGGTACTCACCATTATTCTTGGTGCTTCCCCCATGGTAAAGATCAATTCACCGCCACTCATCAGTGCTTCGTGGGTGATCCCCATGTCCGTAATCTCCTTACCATTCCAAGTCACTTTTTGGATGTACTTGTTCTTGGGACTGTTGTTTAATGCTTTGATCGTAATCGTTTTACCTGTCTCCAGTTGAATTGTTGACTCATTCATCATCGGACGGCCAAAATCATAAAATGGATGACCTGGTGTGACTTGATACAAGCCCATAGCACTCATGACATACCACGCTGACATCTGTCCACAGTCCTCATTTCCTGAAAGTCCATCGGGCAGAGGTCGGTACATTTCATTCTGAATGCGATCAATAATGGCTTGCGTTTTATGTGAAGCATTTGTGTAATTGTAGAGGTAAGCCATGTGATGTGATGGCTCATTTCCATGCGCATACTGACCAACTAACCCTGTAATGTCGGCTTGTTCACGGCCACTTAATTTCATTTCGGTGGTGAAAAGTCGATCGAGCCAAACTTCCAATGAATCTTTTCCTCCCATCAATTCCGACAACACATCAACAGCATGTGGCGCATACAAGGAATATTGCCAGCTATTGGCTTCGGTGTAATTGAAGTTCACTTCGCTCGGATCAAAAGGGGAGTACCACATTCCACCGCGACGAGCCCGCATGAACTTACTCTTTGGATCGAAGAGGTTGATGAAATTCAAACTGCTTCGCGTGTAGTCGTATTGAGCTACATTGTTACCCAAAGCTTTAGTCATCATCGCAATGCAAAAATCATCGTAGGCATATTCCAAGGTCTTGGAAACAGATTCGGGCTCATCTCCAGCGCTGATGAATCCATTGTTTCTAAAATAGCTTTTGCCCAGTTCATCGATCTTTGAGGTGAAAATCATGGCGTTCAAGGCCTTGTTTCCGTCGTAATCGCGCAGATTTTTCAAATAAGCATCAGCAATCACAGAAACACTGTGGTAACCAATCATGCATTCTGTTTCATTCCCCGCAAGTTCCCAAACGGGTAAATCTCCGCCTTGGTCAAATTGACGAAGGAAGGTATGAACAAAGGCATTGGTGCGTTTTTGCTGCGTAATAGTGAATAAAGGATGGGCAGCGCGGTAGGTATCCCACAAAGAGAAAACGCTGTACTGGGCATATTTGCTGTTGTCTAGCGAATGAATCTTATTGTCCCGACCGCGGTAGCGTCCATCTGCATCACTGAACATGTTTGGATTGAGGTACGAATGATAAAGTGCGGTGTAGAAATTAACCATGAAATCGCGGCTTTCACCTTGGATATCGATCTTCCCCAATTCCTTGTTCCATTTCGCTACAGTCTCAGCGCGCAGTTCATCAAAGTTCCAAGCTGGGATTTCTGTTTCCAGATTTTTTCTTGCTCCGGCTTGATCTACCGCAGACATTCCCACTTTAATGAGCAGATTGCGGGTTTTTTCCGGAAAGGTTAAAAGAAGTTTGTGTCGTCCATTTTTGGTAATCTGCTTGGCAGAGATAAACGGAATGTTCGTTTCGAAGTAAAAATAAAAATGCTGTTCTGTGGCCCATCCGTTCGAAATGCGATGTCCCGAAATAGACGTCTTTCCAATGGCTTCAATGGCCGCAGAAATCACCTTGTCGCGGTGATCAAGGTCGATGAGCACGTATTTCTTTCCTTTGGTTTCGCGGAACGTATAGCTGTGCATCCCGCTGCGTTCACCGACTGTTAATTGAACATCGATGTTTCCTTTGTTCAAATGTACCTCGTAGAAACCTGGCGAAGCATTTTCTTGCTCATGGGAAAAGGTAGAGCCGTAGCCATTCTTTTTGTCCAAATATCCGGGTTCAAGTAGGGCTTTACCGTTTTGCGGGACGAACAACAAATCGCAGTAATCGGGCACACCAGTTCCGCTAAGGTGCGTATGACTGAATCCATAAATGACAGAATCACTGTAATGGTAGCCAGAGCAGCCGTCCCATCCTTCATAGCGCGTGTCTGGGCTCAATTGCATCATCCCAAATGGGGCAGAGGCACCTGGGTAAGTGTGTCCGTGTCCGCCAGTGCCTATGAAAGGGTCAACGAAAAGACTTTTGGAAAGATTTGCATTCACCGGCCCACCGCCGATGTATTGTTTTCTAATTTCTTGTGCTTTTTGAAGATGAATTACTTGAGAATTCACATGGCCTAAACTGAAGAAGGCGATGCTTGCGACAAGAAACCGAAGATTATGCATGTTTAAGGTGTTTAAAAAGAAGTGCTGCAGAACCGAGTACAGCTGCGTTGCGGTCATGAAGTGCAGAAACACGAATTTCCACTTTGTTTTTGTAAATAACCAACATGTTTTCTTCCATGGATTTTTTCACCTTCGTGGCGAAATCACCACCATGCTGAGCGATCCCTCCGAAAAGCACATAGGCCTTTGGACTGCTGAAACACGTATAATCTGCCAAAGCTGATCCAAGAAGGTTTGCTGTAAAGTCAACAATTTCATTGGCAAATAAATCACCGCGGTCGGCATGCTCGAATACATCCTTGGCACTTGGATTCGTAAGCATGGAAAGGGAAGAAATCGTTTTATTCTCCGAATCCAATTCAGTGATGCTGCGGACAACGCCTGTTGAGGAGCAATAAGTTTCAAGACATCCATGCCGTTGGCAACCGCAAAGTCGTCCGTTTGGAATAACGCGAATATGACCGTATTCTCCTGCAAAGCCATCATGACCATACACCAAGTCACCATTGATGACAACACCGCTTCCAACACCTGTTCCTAATGTAATCGTCACAAAATCTTTCAAATCTTGTGCGTTTCCAAAAAGCATTTCGCCGATGGCTGCCGCATTCGCATCATTGGTTAGCCAAGCAGGAACGCCGAATGCAGTACTAAAGAGTTGTGCCAATGGAATGATTCCTTGCCAAGTAAGGTTTGGCGCGAATTCGATTGTTCCATTGAAATAATTGCCATTTGGTGCGCCAATTCCGATTCCTTCGAGGTTTTTTAGCAAATCATGTTGCTTCAGGTCCGAGTAAATGGCATCTATTAAATCATGTGGGGTAGGAAAGGATTTTGTAGGAACAGTTCGTTCATAAATTACTTCACCTGTGCGTGTGACAAGCCCATATTCTGTGCCTGTTCCGCCAATATCAACCCCCAAAGCTAGTTCCTTTGTCATCTTTTTCAATCGTTTTTTCCATTCCATTCACGGTAAAACTGTTGGAGGTACGATTCCATGAAATCATGGCGTTCCTTTCCAATGTGAATAGCGGTCGGTGTGTGAAGCCGAGATTTTAAAAGTAGTAATTTTTCGTAAAAATGATTGATGGTATGGCTTTTTGCATTGGCATAGGTTTCAAAATCGCTGTGCAATTCATGTCCTACTTCGGGTTGATACATGGGTCTATTCTTGCTTCCACCAAAGGCAAATGCCCGCGCAATCCCAATCGCACCAATGGAATCGAGTCGATCTGCGTCTTGTACAATTTTTCCTTCTAAGGTTTCCATGGTGTCTGTAACGTGTGCTCCCTTGAACGAAACCCGATCGATAATGTCACATACTTTTTGGAGGTGTTCTTCGGGACAATGGTACTTTCGCAGCACGAGTTCAGCAACACGGGCACCATCGTTCAGCTTCCCACCGTTCAGTTTATGATCGGAAATGTCGTGCAGCAAGGCCGCCAATTCAACGACTTCACGATTGCCGCCTTCGTGTTCTTGAAGGTAACATGCCATGTTGTAAACGCGCTCGATATGGTGCCAGTCATGTCCTGTAGTATCGGCGGAAAAAACCGCTTTGACGTGGGCTTTAACCTCTTGAATTAACGCTGTCATCCTATTTTTTTGAGGCCAAGCCCATGATTTTAAACTGACCACCTTTCATGGTGGCATACAAGGAGTTACCGTCGGAAGCCAAAGCGAAATATTCTCCATGGGCAAAAGGAATCCAGGTTACCCCATTGTCTAAGGAGTAGTCGATGCCATTGGTTCCGCACGCATAGAAGATGCCTTTGACATGAATGACACATGAGCGGTATCCGCGTGTTTGAAGTTCAGCATTCAACCAAAATTCTCCACCGTCCGTGGTGTAAAAACACGTGTTCATGGACAAATCTGGATTGGCGTAATCTCCACCGACAATGACGCCTACTTTCTTGGAAATCATGCAAATCGAAAATGCTCCTGTACTTTCGTTACCCATGTAGGGCAGTGAGGTGATTTCCCAGGTTTTCCCTTTGTCCATTGTTTTAAAATACCGACTTTTCAATCCACCAGACACGAAATAAAATGTCGAGTCATTGAGCACTTGTACATTGGTCCCACTGGCGGCAAAACCGGCTTCTTTCTCAAAGGCCTCCACTTTCCCTTCGCAGGGTTTCCATGTCTTACCTCCATCTTCGGAATGAAAAAGAGAGAAAAATCCATCCTTAGGATCACCCATCATGAATCCTGTCTGACCTTGAATGTCCATTCCGTCCAAAAATGTTCCGACCCACAAACTGCCCGGCGCAATGTACCCAAGGAATTTCTGACCATCTGTTCGCGCCAATACCCCGTAACTTCCGCTTTGCATGCCGATGATTTCTCCATTGCTCAGCGCTAAGTCGCGCATCTCCTCGAACTTTTTGTTTTTCAATAGATTGACATGTGTTTTATTTTTCTTGTGCGACGCATACAGGGTACCGTTGGAATTGGCGGTGAATACCATGCTGTCGGTCACCAATATGCTGCGTGAATAACAACGGTCAGTGGTGTACTGAACAGTAGGCGCGTTTTCATTTTTACGCGTGTACTTGTTGTCCTGTCCAAAAAGAGGGGATGTCAGGAAAATAATACTGCTAAACGCTACGAAAGCGCTGATTGAATTTCTCATGTTGTTCTTTTTTAAGTTGGTCTAAATCGGCTGGAAGATCTCGTTTCCAACGTTTGTGCGACCATAGCCATTGTTCAGGATGGGCGTTGATTTCCGCTTCGAGCAATTGCGTGTGTTGTTCTGTGATTTCACCCCAATTTAATGATTTAGGTTGATTTGTGATTTGTTTAAGTTCAATGGAGTAGTATCCACGCTTGATTTTATGAATGGCAAAAAATACTACCGCAAAGTCAAACTCATTGGCCATCAATTCACTACCGAAAAGCACGGCTGTGGGACGATTTAAAAAGTTCATCCAGTAGCTTTTGCGTGCATCCCCCGGCGATTGATCTCCTAGGGTGAGAATAGCTATAGGTGCGTCGTTCATCGCTGCAATTTCTGTTTTGTAGTTCTTGGAATGAATCACCTTCATCCCGAAGCGCTCACGTTGGGTGTTTACCTTTTTATCCCAAAATGTTGACGACATCGGCATCCCAATGCCCATGGCTTGGTGCTTGAAAAGCAGCGCCTGTGAGGTTATCATCCATTCCCAGTTGTTGTAATGTCCAGAAACGAGAATCACACTTTTGCCTTGCGCGAACAAGTGCTCCATCACTTCGGGATTGGATACTGCCATTCGCTTTAATAGTCCTGATTTTGAGATGCTTAAATTCTTCACGCCTTCCACCACGAGATCTGAAAAGTGCCGGTAAAATTGATGCCTTAAGGTCTTGATTTCCTGCGCTGATTTTTCAGGGTATGCACCTTTCAAGTTGGTGTCGATGACTTTTTTTCGGTAAGGAAAGATGCTGATGAGGAGGAAGTACAGCAGGTCGCTGAAGCGGTACAAGATCCAAAGTGGCAAATGCGACAAGGGCCAAACAAAGAGGTAATATGCAAGGGCCGCCATGGATTACTTGCGGTATTTGTTTTTCCACAAAGTGTGGATGGTTTCATCAATTTCTTGTTCACGCGGACTACTTCCCGGTTGGAAAAAAGCCGTTCCTGCGATTTCTTCAGGGAGAAATTCCTGTTCCGCAAAGTTGCCTGGGTGATCGTGGGAGTACAGATATCCTTGGCCATAACCCAATTCCTTCATCAATTTCGTCGGTGCATTCCGCAAGGGGAGAGGCACGCCGAGATTTCCACTTTTTCGAACCTCGTCTTGTGCGCGGTTGATTGCCATGTATGCGCCGTTTCCTTTTGGTGAAGAGGCCAAATAAATCGTGCATTGCGCTAGAATAATTCGCGCTTCTGGCCAACCAACAGTTTCCACAGCTTGAAAACAATTGTTCGCCATCAACAAGGCATTGGTGTTGGCCAATCCGATGTCTTCACTGGCGGAAATGATCAAT